>JBGSTN010000912.1:0-14840 GCA_041736455.1 Burkholderiaceae bacterium
GCCACGCCGCCCGCATGCCCGCGACCGGCCGCGCGTTACGGTGATGGCAAGAGCGAACGTCGCATCCCGCCTCCCCTTGCACTGCTTTCCGGAGGCGACCCGGTGCTCGATCGACAGATCGAACGCGCGGCGCGGCTGGTCAATTCGCCGGTCAGTCTGCTGCTCACCGGTGAGACCGGCAGCGGCAAGGAATTCTTTGCCAAGGCCATGCATGCGAGCAGCGAACGCCCCAGCCGGCCCTTCGTCGCGGTCAATTGCGCGGCGATCCCCGAGTCGCTGATCGAAAGCGAGTTGTTCGGACATCTGCCGGGAAGCTTCTCGGGTGCAGGCTCGAAGGGCAAACGAGGCCTCATCCAGGAGGCCGATAGCGGCACCTTGTTCCTGGACGAAATCGGCGACATGCAACGTGACCTGCAAGCGCGTCTGTTGCGCGTGCTCTCCGAACACGAAGTGCTGCCTATCGGTGCCACTCGACCCGTACCGGTCGACATTCGCGTGATCGCGGCCACGCATTGCGACCTCGAGTCGCTGGTGCGGGCCGGCCTGTTTCGCGATGACCTCTATTATCGGCTCAACGGTGCCCATGTGATCATTCCACCGATGCGCGAACGCGCCGATGTCGATTGGTTGATCGATCAGGTGCTCGCCGGCAAGTTCGGACCCGTACGCTCGACTGCAAGCCCGGCGTTGCCGCGACTATCCGGCGCCGCGCGCGCGATCCTGCGGAAGTACCGGTGGCCCGGCAATCTCCGAGAATTGTGCAATGCGATCGAATTCGCCCGCGCGGTCTGCACCGATGGCGTCATCGAACCGAATGACCTGCCGGACGACCTCGTGCGCGCGGCGGGATCCGTATCGAACAACCAGAATCCGGCAACGGCAGCGATCCCGTCCCACGAGTCCGACCGCACTTCGTCCGACGCGGCCCTGCTGCTGCAGTACCTGCGAGCGGCTCGCTGGAACGTCAGTGCGGTATCGCGACAACTGGGCGTTGCCAGGATGACGCTGTACCGACGCATGGTTCGCTACGGTATCGAATCGCCGAATCATCGGTCCGATGTGACACCCGACTAGTTGGCAACTGTCTCGATGTGACAGCAGGAAGCGTTCATGGGAGAGATCAGGCGGTCGACCGACGAGCCGGCCGGACCGACGGTTCACCGGTGATGACGCCGGTGCTTGGTGGCATTCGAGGCCCCGGTCGGGACGCATGAAGAGGCGTCGAATGCTGGCACGATGATTGCGTCGAGGTGGTATCCGCTGATCCATGCCAATCTGATCGCAGGTCGGCAGCCGAGGAGACGAGACCGATGTCCGAGACAAGCGCCGACGTGCCCAGCGTCGGCATCATCGCCAACCCGGTATCGGCGCGCGATATCCGTCGCGCGATCGCCAATGCCAGCAACCTGGCGATCTCCGACCGCGTCAACATCATCCTGCGCGTGCTGAGCACGCTCGCAAGCCTCGACGTCGAACACGTATTGATGATGCCGGACAACGGCGGCATCCGCGCGATGCTCGCACGCCATCTGAATCGCGAACGTCATCTCCATCACCGGTTTCCCGACGTCGAATTCCTGCCGATGGATCCGACATCGACGGTGAACGACACGTTCGCGGCGGCGCGCCTGTTGCGCGCGGCCAAGGTTGCCGCAATCGTCGTGCTCGGCGGTGACGGAACACACCGGGCCGTGGTGCGCGAGTGCTGCGACATCCCGATCGCAGGCCTGTCGACCGGCACGAACAACGCGTTTCCCGAACTGCGCGAGTCGACGATCACGGCGATCGCGGTGGCCCTCTATGCCACGGGCAGACTGGACCGGACCCAGGCGCTCGCTGCCAACAAGGTGCTCGAAGTCGACATCAACGAAGGCCAGCGCCGCGACATCGCGCTGGTCGATGCCGTCATCTCGAAGGAACGCTTCATCGGCGCCCGTGCGCTTTGGAAACCCGAGACCCTGTCGGCGGTCTACCTCACGTTCGCCGAGCCCCAGGCGATCGGCCTGTCTTCGATAGGCGGCCTGCTGCATCCGGTGGGTCGCCGGGAACCGGGCGGGCTGTACGTGCAACTCGAACACGACCCGGCGATCGCTCGCCTGACGCTGACCGCACCGATCGCCCCCGGGATGCTGCGCACGGTCGGCATTGCGCACTCGGAACCGATGCCGGCGGACCGCGCCTTCACGGTGACTTCGTCCGCGGGCATCGTCGCCCTGGACGGCGAACGTGAACTCGCCTTTGCCGAGGGCGACCGGGTTCGCATCACGCTGCGCGAGAACGCATTTCCCACGATCGATGTACCCCGTTGCCTGCATCTCGCCGCGCAACAGGGCTTGCTGCGCCATTGACCACTTCAACGGAGAGACAGACCATGAGTGACAACCCGTTTCCGCTCGACAAGGCCGCGCTGCTGAAGGCCTACAAGACGATGCGCACGATCCGCGAATTCGAAGAACGGTTGCACGTCGAATTCGGCCGTGGCGACATCCCCGGCTTCGTCCACCTGTATGCCGGCGAGGAGGCTGCCGCGACGGGGATCATGACCCACCTGGGCGACGGCGACCGGATCGCGAGCACCCATCGAGGCCACGGCCATTGCATCAGCAAGGGCGTGGATGTCACGTTGATGATGAAGGAGATCTACGGCAAACGCGACGGCGCCTGCGCCGGCAAAGGCGGGTCGATGCACATTGCCGATCTCAGCAAAGGGATGATGGGTGCCAATGGCATTCTCGGTGCCGGCGCGCCGCTCGTCTGTGGCGCGGCGCTCGCCGCGAAGTTCCGCCGCAAGGGCGAAGTCGCGATCAGCTTCGTCGGCGATGGTGCGAGCAACCAGGGCACGTTCCTCGAAAGCCTGAATCTCGCGGCCGTCTGGAACCTGCCGGCAATCTTCGTGGTCGAGAACAACGGTTACGCCGAATCGACTTCTCGGGACTATGCGGTGGCTGTCGACAGCTATGTCGACCGGGCAGCCGGCTTCGGCCTGCCGGGTATCACCGTCGACGGTACCGACTTCTTTGCCGTCTACGAAGCCGCCGGAGAGATCATCAACCGGGCGCGTGAAGGCGGCGGACCGTCGCTGCTCGAGTGCAAGATGGTGCGCTTCTACGGCCATTTCGAAGGCGACGCGCAAACGTATCGCGGTGATGGCGAGATCGACGACATTCGCGCCAATCAGGACTGCCTGCGCAAGTTCGCGGCAGCGGTGACCAGCGCGGGCGTGATTGCAACCGACGAACTCCGCGCGATCGACGAGGTGGTGCTCGGTCTCATCGACAACGCGGTGCGCGACGCCAAGGCCGCTCCGGAACCCACCATTGCCGACCTGACGTCCGACGTCTACGTCAGCTACTGATCACGCGAGGAGAATCACCATGGCCAGAAAAATCAGCATGAAGGAAGCGATCAACGAGGCGATCGACCAGGAGATGGCGCGCGACCCGATGGTCATCATGATGGGTGAAGACATCGTGGGTGGTGCCGGTGCGGCCGGCGAGATCGATGCGTGGGGCGGTGTGCTCGGCGTGACCAAGGGCTTGCACGCCAAATACGGCGAGCGCATGATGGATACGCCGCTGTCGGAGTCGGCCTATGTCGGCGCAGCGATCGGAGCCGCGGCCTGCGGCATGCGACCGATCGCCGAGTTGATGTTCATCGACTTCATGGGTGTGTGCTTCGATCAGATCTTCAACCAGGCCGCGAAGTTCAAGTACATGTTCGGCGGCAAGGCCGAGACACCCGTCGTCATTCGCGCGATGGTGGGCGCAGGTTTCCGGGCAGCGGCTCAGCATTCGCAGATGCTCACCCCGCTGTTCACCCATATTCCGGGGCTGAAGGTGGTGTGCCCCAGTACGCCTTACGACACGAAGGGCCTGCTGATCCAGAGTATCCGCGACAATGACCCCGTGATCTTCTGCGAGCACAAGAATCTCTACGGATTCGAGGGTGAGGTCCCCGAAGCGAGCTACGCGATACCCTTCGGCGAAGCCAACGTGGTGCGCGACGGCAAGCAGGTATCGATCGTCACATACGGCTTGATGGTCCACCGAGCGCTCGAGGCGGCGGCCACATTGAGCAAGGACGGTGTCGACTGCGAAATCATCGACCTGCGGACGCTCTCGCCGCTCGACATCGACACGGTGCTCGAAAGCGTCGAGAAGACCGGCCGACTCGTCTGCGTGGACGAGGCCAGCCCGCGCTGCAACATCGCCACCGACATTTCGGCGCAGGTCGCGCAGCGAGCGTTCCGATCACTCAAGGGACCGATCGAGATGGTCGCACCGCCGCACACGCCCGTGCCGTTCTCGCCGGTCCTCGAGGATCTGTACATTCCCAGTGCTGCACAGATCGTCCAGGCCGTGAAGCGGACGATGGCCGGAGGTCGGCAATGACGGTCGACGCGATCACACCGGTCGTCATGCCGAAGTGGGGACTGGAGATGCGTGAAGGAACCATCACCGAATGGCTGGTCGAGGAAGGCGCACGCATCGCAGTCGGCATGCCGATCATGGAGGTCGAGACCGACAAGATCTCCAATGCGGTCGAGGCGGCAGATGCCGGCCTGCTGCGACGACGGGTCGCACAGGCCGGCGAGACCTTGCCCGTCAAGGCATTGCTGGGCGTGCTGGCCGAGCCGGCGGTCAGCGACGAGGACATCGATTCGTTCATCGCGAGCTTCGTCGTGCCGCAGGCCGATGCCGGCGATACCGATGACGGACCGGTCTACGATCACGCGATGATCGACGGAATCAAGGTTCGCTTCGCGCGTCGCGGGCCGGAATCCGGTGTGCCGGTCGTCTTTCTGCACGGTTTCGGTGGCGACCTCGGCAACTGGATGTTCAACATCGATGCGATCGCCGAAGACCATCCGGTGATCGCGATCGATCTGCCGGCGCACGGCCAGAGCGTGGCGCGTCTGCCCGGCGCGTCGGTCGCGGCGTTCGGCGAGTTCGTCGAACGCTTCCTGGCGAACGAACAGACCGGACCGGTACACCTGGTCGGCCATTCGATGGGTGGCGCGATCGCGCTCTGGTTGGCGCGACATCGACGGCAGCAGATCGCCAGCCTGGCGCTGGTGAGTCCTGCCGGCTTCGGACGCGAGATCGATCTCGGCTACATCGAGGGCTTC
Source organism: Burkholderiaceae bacterium (assembly GCA_041736455.1). Taxonomy (GTDB): domain Bacteria; phylum Pseudomonadota; class Gammaproteobacteria; order Burkholderiales; family Burkholderiaceae_E; genus JAUIAI01. Next base: position 5,129 of record JBGSTN010000912.1, read on the forward strand.
ATCGGCGCGGCGTCGCGGCGTGAGCTCAAGCCCGTCGCCGAACGGTTGTTCGCTGATCCGTCACTGGTGTCCAGGCAGATGCTCGATGACCTGCTGCGATACAAGCGGATCGATGGCGTCAGCGAGGCGCTGACCGAACTCGCCGGCGAAATGTTCGGCGCTGCGAATCGCGACGCGGCGTCGGCATCGCGTGGTCCGACTGCAGACGCCGCGGGCGGTCAACGCGACCTTCCCGGCCACGGCTTCGACGATCCCGATCTTCCGATGCTCGTGGTCTGGGGACGGGAAGACCGGATCGTCCCTGCACACCACGCCGAGCACGCGCCACGCGGCGCGAAGGTCGTCATTTTCGATGAGGTCGGGCATATGGCGATGCTGGAACGAGCCGGCGAATTCAACAACCTGCTGCGTGAGCACCTCGCCGGCTGAATGTCCCCGGCACGGTCGATCCCGGCGTTCGACGGTCTGATCGAACATGCCGAGCCGCTCACGGATGGCACCGCTTGCGAGCAGGAATGGCTTGCCGATAGCGCGGTGAGCGGTCGCCCGGCCGCTCACCTTTGGCGCGGCGAGTCGGGCTTCATCGTGCCACGCAGTTACCGGAACGCGCCAGGCTGGGCAAGTACCGTGTCGCTCGCCTGGCCCGGCAATGTCCTGCTGCGTCGCTCCGGCGGCGGCCTCGTTCCACAGGGTCCGGGGATTCTGAATCTGAGTCTCGTCTGGCAAGTCGCGGATGTCACGCCGCAGCGCACGGATGACGTGTATCACGAGATGTGCGGGCTCGTCGCCGCGGCACTCGCCGGGCTGGGTATTCGAGCGCGTACCCGGGCGGTCAATGGCTCGTTCTGCGATGGGCGATTCAATCTTGCAGTCGGCGAACGCAAACTCGTCGGTACGGCACAGGCCTGGCTACGAGTCGAAGGTGTACCGGTCGTCCTGTGTCACGCGATCATCCTGATGAATATCGATACGGCTACGCTGGTGCAACGGGCGAACGCGTTCGAAGGAGCCCTGGGTACGGGCCGCCTCTATCGCGCCGACTCGATCACGAGCATCGTCGCGGAGGTTGGGTCGCTCGCGGATTGCACTGCGACCGTTGGTCGCGACGACTCCGACGCCATCCTGAGCCTGGAACGCCGGTTCGTCGGCGGTTTGTGCTGGGCACTGTCCGACCGACGACCCTGCAGGATCGAACGGCTAGGCCTGCCGGCGCCGTAGCGCCTTCGTGACATTCGCCTCGTCGGCGATCCGGTTTGCGCCGGCGCGCCGCTTGAACGGCCGCAACTCCTCGAGGTGTCGGCGCAGATACTCGAGCAACACGCGCCGCTTCTCTGTCCCTCGATGGCCCCGGCCCGAGGCAGCGTCGGGCAATACCGCCGGGTCGACGTCGGACACGCGTGCGTACATCGCTTCCCAAGCCTTGCGAACACTGTCGTAGCCGATACCGAGTTCGGCAGCCAGTTGACGATCGGCAGCCCCTTCGAGCGCCAGCACTGCCATGCGCTGCTGGGCAGGTGACAAGCCGAAGCGGGGCTGAGCCGCATGGAACATCGAGACGCCCACCATCGCGGCCGTGCCGAGTTGCATGTCATGGCGCTCCGCGTGGAAGCAATAGGGCGCAAGGTCGTCGTCCAGCCGCTCGCGGGCGTCGTGCGGCAGCGCCGGGAACCCCTCGTAGCATCGATAGCCGATATTGCGCATCACCGTGGCGTGGGCCTTGCCGTACACCTCGTAGAACGCGATCGATTCGACGTGATACCCGCCATGCGCGAACTGCCACGCATTCGGAACCTGCGCGAGCACGCGAAGCGTCTGTCCGGCCAATGGATTGGAATCACGAACACACCAGTGCAGCACGCCAAGTCGCAACGTGCCGAGCGCATTGTGTTCGGCGACTGCGGCACGATCGAGCAGTGGCATGCTGCCGTCGAGCAGCAACTGCCAGATTCGTGCGCTGACATACGGATGAGGTTCGAATGCAAACCCGATCGCGAATGATTCGTCGATGAACGCGCTGATTCGAAAGGCAGCCAACGCCGGACCGGCTGCGACCTCGTCATCCTCGAACACCTGGAACAGCAGCGTACCGTCGGCAATGCCGGCAGCAACGATGTCGGGCAATGCAGCCCAGACGTGCGCAGGTGCGCGCCAGCCACCATGCTCGCGCAGCATCGCAACGCTCGGCTCGATATCGGCAATTCGTCCTGCACGAAACTTCATCGGCAGCCTCACCAGAATTGATGCCGCATCGAGCGACATCGACCCGATATTAACGGACTGGTCGGCGACGACGACCCCACTCTACAGTAGACGTGTGCGATCGACGACGGGTTGAACGTTCATCAGATCGTCAACGACAAACTATCCATCTCTCCTATCCTCCCTTCCAAGGAAACAAGCAATGAAATCGTCCGGAAATCCTCTTCGCATCGTCGGCTCCATCGCTACTGCGGCCATTCTCTGCCTTGCTGCAGGCGCGGCAACGGCTGCGCCACCGGTCGATCTCGCCGGTACGACCTGGACCGTGCAAGTGAATCGCGGTCTCGAGCAACTCGTGATCGCGACACAGAGCGGCGCCGGTGCCCCTGGCGCCGCCAACTGCAGGATCATCGATGGCGCATTCGGCAATGCCGACGTGCGCGGCTGGTACTGTCCGTCGACCGGCCGCATCAGCTTCGTCCATCGCAACGCGAGCACCGGCTATCCGGTGAGAGTGTTCACGGGGAACCTCTCCGACGACATCGTCGGACAGCCCACGTACATGGCCGGTACGGTTGCGATCTTCTACGCGACCTTCGGCGACTTCGGCGAATACAACTTCTCGGCCACGAAGTAATCCTGCCCTGAGATCCGACCGCGATGGACGCGTGCGATCCTCTGGGTTATCTGGCGTCGTTGCTGGTGCTTGCGACCTTCAACGCGCGCGAGATGATCACTCTGCGTGTGCTCGCGATCGGCAGCAACATCGCGTTCATCGGCTACGCCGCGATGGCCGGAATCGGCCCGGTGCTGCTGCTGCACGCCCTGCTGCTGCCGATGAACGTCTGCCGGCTGATGCAGTGCCTGAGGCGCGATCGGATATAGCGCCTTCACCCCGAGATCACGGACACTTCGACACGAATCCATTCTCGACGAGAGTCGAGAACCAGACGCGGGCCATCTTGTCGTACCCGGCCGCATTCGGATGCAGGCCGAGGTCGTCCTGTGCGAGCGGCGTCAGTTCGGCCGCAGGATCGACTGCGGCGAAGTGATCGGCCAGGCGCACCTTGAAGCGCTTGTCGGTGTCACCCGGATCGGCCCATCGACCGTCATACAGCGCTGTGAGGTTCGCGTTGAAGCCCGCCATCCGATTGATCATCGGCGCGTCGGGCCGCTGATCGATGATCTTCGCGAGTGCGATGTGGAGCGGGCCTTTGCCAGCATCCGTGGTGTAGGTTCTGGCGCGGGCAAGAATGCTGTCGAGAGCGGCGATGCCCGTGTTTCCATTGACCGCATCGTTGGTGCCGACATGCAACAGCACGACATCGGGCCGAACCCTTGCCAGCAGACCGTTGGCGATCCGGGCATCGATCTGCGACGTCGATTCACCGAGGTATCCGTCGTGCTCCGAATCGCCGAGACCTGCCCCGAAGCCGGCCGATTGAGTACCGACGAAATCGACTGCATAGCCCTCGGCGACAAGCAGTTCACGAAGTTTCTTCCGGTAGCCGATTGCCGAATCGACCTGGGGAATGAGCTTGATCGGTGACATGCCTACGACCGATTCGATCCCATACGTGATCGAGTCGCCAAGCGGCCAGATCCGGCGTGTGCCGTAGACGATCTTCGCCGTCGCCGTCGCCGTGGCACCTGTCTCGTCGGTCACGCGATAGACGAACGTCTCGGCGAGGCCGCGGCCGTCGTGCGACGGGACGAAACTGAAGTCGCCGATGGCGCTTGACATGCTGACCGTACCGGAAGCCGGTTGAGAGTCCAGACTGAACGTCAGCCTGCGCGAGGTCGCGGTCGTGACACCGCTCGCAACCGAACCGGCGACAGCCTCGCCGGCGGCTTCCGGGTAGGCCTGGCAGACGTTCGCCACCGTGATAGCCGGCGTCGGCAGCGGTGCGGCTTCCATCACTGGCGTAGCCGACAATGCGGGGGCGGGCTCGGTCGCCGGTGCGGTTGCAGGTGTCGGCGCCGACGTCGGGTCGGAACCCGGAATCGATTCAGGCGCCGTTGCCGAACCAGGGGATGTCGGCAAATCGGGTGTCGCCGATGAATCGGGCGCTGTAGATGAATCGGGCGCCGTCGATGAATCGGGCGCCGTCGACGAATCGGGCGCCGTCGACGATTCGGTGGCAACGGCCGAGGGAGGAGAACCTCCGCCGCAGCCGGTCGGGCCGATGGCCGAACAGACGATCAGGAAAACAACGGCAAAGGCTCCAGTTTTTTGCGGCGCGACGGAAGTAATCGAGTGCACGGGAAAGTAACTCCGGACGGTAGCTCCCATCGGACAGGGCTCGCCACCGGGCCCGAATTATCGCAGGTTGCGAGGAAATCGTTCCTGCACGTCCGCAATGCGAAGTATCGGGTCCGGTTCAGGATGCGACGCGTACCGGCAGTCCCTGGGGCCGTTGTCGAATCCGTCTCGTTCGAACGAATTCGATCGGCGCGAAGGTTCCATGCGATGCACGCTCAAGGCGTGACGATGTCGAAGAACGGATCGAACGACCTCACATTCGCGAAAACGGCACCCAACGTCAGGCCCTGATTCGCCTGGTCATCACTTCTGACAAGCACAGCGCCATTCTGTCGGGAAAGTAGAACATCATTTCGGCCGGCGCCTCGGAGCCGTTGGCCATCTGGAACACGATTCGCACACCATCCAGTGTCATTTCCTGGCCGGTGGCGGAAACGATGTCGGTCGGCGGAATGAGGCCGATGGTTCCGCTGCTCAACGCTTTGCCCAGACCGCTGCCCACGCCCTGTCGTTCATTGGCATCCAGGCCAGCGCCGAACTGATCCGTCGAGCGCCGCGTCATCGCGTTGCCGGCCATCACGTTCTCGGCGATCGCATGATCCATGAATCCGTCGGGTACGACGATCTTCACCTTGCCCGAAGCAACATCGGCTTCGTCGACGACGCCGCGCACGCCGCCGAAATGATCGGCGTGACTATGGGTGTAGATCACGGCGACGACGGGCTTGGTGCTGGCCAGCTTGTCGAGCGCGAAAGCGACCGTGGCTCTGGCAATCTCGGCTGTCAGGAGGGGATCGATGACGATCCAGCCCGACCGACCTTCAACCAGCGTCATGTTCGCCAGATCGTAGCCACGAACCTGGTAGATCCCTTCGGCGACCTTGAACATTCCGCTCGCATTGTTCAGTTGCTCCTGCCGCCACAGGCTCGGGTTCACCGATGGGGGAGCGGCGCCTTTCACGAAGTCGAAGCGATTCGCATCCCGGACGATCTTGCCATCGGCGTTCTTCACGACCGGGTCGGACGACCTCGCGAGCAGGCCACGCGTTGCGTCTTCGAAGTCGTGTTGGTCGTCGAGGGCCATCGCCTCGAGCAATTCTTCGTTGGCCAGGGCAGTGGCGGGCGTTGCCGGCTTGGGTCCTTGCTGCGCCTGAGCCGGGATTGCTGCCATCAGCATCGCACCGAGCAAGGTGCCGGTCAGAGGTTTGCTGAACATGAGTTGGTCTCCTCGAGAAACTGGATACGACGTCCAGGTCTTCGTTCAAGCCACGCGGAAGGCCTCGGCGCCGGGGTCGCTGGCGCCAGTTGGAGAACCGTCCTGGACGATTTCTTTTGCGGGAGGACATGTTTCGGGAGGCACGGCATTCGTGAGAGATGAGTGAAGGGGAGACCTGACCCCGATTCGTGGAGAGATGAGTGAAGGGGAGACCTGACCCCGATTCGGGCGTGGTGGCGTTGGCGCACGCCGGTCGACGCGAGCGTCGGCTGGTTCTAAACTCTGGTATCGGTGATGGGCGATTCGGGCCATGAAGAATCAATGCCTGACAAGGAACGACGCATCATGATCAGCGTCAGTATCGTCGGACGTTCGGATGACCTGGCGACGATCGTTGCAGAGATCAACGGTGCGACGTGGGATGAAGGGAACGAGATTTCCGCCTACGACGTCGAATCCCTTGCAGCCTACCTCGATCGTCAGGACACGATGTTCGTTACCTGCCACGATCTATCGTCCGCTCCTCGTACGCTACTGGGCATCGCATCGGCGCGAGTCGAACTGAAGCCGTACGGAAACGAGCGGTGGCTGTACATCGACGAAGTGGATGTCCGGCCTGATCGGCGCCGCATGGGGGCCGGCACCGCAATCATGAGAACGCTCATCGACATGGCGCGCGAGCATGGCTGCAAGCTGGTATGGCTTGGTGCCGAATCCGGGAACGTGCCAGCAATGGCGCTCTATCGGTCCCTCGGGCCGGACGACGTCGCAAGATTCGTCGGCTACACGTATGAGACCGGCGTGTAGTCGGATGCAACGGTGAGGCAATACCAACGGAGGCACGGAATGCCTTTGACGAAGATATGCATCGTCGGAGCCTCGGGCAAGCTCGGCCGGTACATGGTGCAACACGCGCTCGATCGAGGCCACGAGGTGGTCGGTGTCTGCCGGGAGCGCAGCGTACACAAGCTCGACGCCTTTTCAGGTCGCATCACCGTCGTTCCCGGCGCGACGAACGATCGCGCCGTCATCGCGAAGGCCGTCGCAGGGTGCGATGGGGTACTGACCGTGCTGGTCCCCTGGGGGTCCGACCACTATGCGACGGGAACGGCCCAGGCGGTCCTCGACCATGCGCGTCCCGGCGCACGCCTCGTCTATTCCTGCGGATGGCACATCACCCGCGACGGCCTGGATGTCTATCCGAGAAGGCTAGAGTGGGAAGAACGGGCCGCGCGATGGATCGGACGTCTCACGAGACTCGTGGACATCGACGACCAGATCGAGGCGTGTCGCCGCGTGTTCGCCAGCGATACGTTGTGGACGGTCGTGCGCGGAAGCGACCTCGAAGAGGGCGAGAGCCAGGGCCTGCCGGTGTGGAGCCGGCATGTAGGGGATCCCGTGCTCGCGAGCAACAGGACACGTCGCGTGGACTTCGCGCTGTTCATGGTGGCCGCACTCGAGAATGCCGACCTGATCCATGAGGCGCCTGCCATCGTCGGTTGCCGCACGCGTTCGGCGCTCGGCAGTAGCACGGGTTCGCCGGCCTGAGTTGCCCGTCGGGCTCCAGAGACGCCGTTGAGGTCAGTGGATGCCCTATGCCAACGGATATCCAGTCAGCCGATCCGGATCCGGAATGTGGATGTCGCGCTTGTCGATCACGATCAGGCCTTTCGCTTCGAGTTCGTGCAGCACGCGCGAGAAGTATTCGGGCGTCATCGACAGGCGCGATGCGATCGCTGCCTTGCTGACGGGCAGCGTGACGCGTTGTCCCTGTTCTTCGTCGGCGCCACCGGCACTGCCCTCGCGCAGGTCGCGCATCAGATAGCCGATGACGCGCTCGACGCCGCTGTGCAGCGCATACGCCTGCACGTCGTTCACCAGACCGTGCAGGCGCCTGGACAATCCGGCGAGCATCCGCATGCTGAAGCGTGGGTCACGTTCGATCTCGGCCAGCACACTTGCCTTGGACACGCTCAGCAGCAGCGAGTCCGTCAGTGCCTGGGCGTTGATGAAGTAGGGCCGGTCGGTGAACATCAGCGCTTCCGCGAAACTGTTGCCAGGACCGACGATTTCGATGATCTTCTCCTGGCCCGCGGGTGAAATGGCGAACAGCTTGATCTGGCCGGACACGGTGACATGGAACTCCCCGCAGCGGTCCCCGATCTTGAACACATCGTCGCCGCGCGCCAGTTCGCGCAGCTGGCATCCGCCCGCGATCCGGCCCAGTTCCGTCGAATTCATCTCCTGGAACAGCGGAAGCATTGCGAGGTAGCGGGGAAGATCGAACTTGGAAAGGTCCATGTCTCGGTGGGTCGCCTTGTCGTGCTAAGGCAAAGAGTAGCTCAACAGCCGGTCCGGATCCGGAATGTGGATGTCACGTCGGTCCATCACGATCAGTCCGTTGACTTCCAGCTCGTGCAGTACGCGCGAGAAATACTCGGGCGTCATCGACAGGCGCGAGGCGATCGCCGCCTTGCTGACCAGCAATGTCACCCGTTGTCCCTGTTCGGGGTCGCTGTCGCAGATGCTACCTTCGCGCAGGTCGTGCATTAGATAGCGAACGACCCTTTCGACCCCGCTGTACAGGGAATTTGCCTGCACATCATTGACGAGGCCATGCAGGCGTCTTGACAACCCGGTAAGCATGCGCAGGCAGAACCGCTTGTCGCGGTCGATTTCGGCCAGTACGCGATCCTTCGGCACGCTCAGCAGGACGGCGTCGGTCAGCGCCACCGCACTCATGAAATAGGGACGATCGGTGAACATCAACGCTTCGGCGAAACAGATGCCGGGGCCGGCGATCTCGATGATCTTCTCCTGGCCCGTGGACGAAATCGCGAACAACTTGATCTGGCCGGACACCGTGACGTGGAACTCCCGGCAGGTCTCACCGACATGGAAGACTTCTGTACCGCGCGCGACGTTGCTCAGGCTGCAGTCCTGCGCGAAACACGTGAGAGCCGCCGCTTCGGCATCCTGAAAGAGCGGCAACATGGAAAGGTAGCGAGGAAAGTCGAAATGGGTGGAGTCCATGATGCTTGGCAACCCAGGTTGCGACCGAGTGGATGGCGAGGAGACGCCGTTGTAATTTTCGATCCCCACTCTACGCCCTCAATAGGGCGAATCGCGTATAAGGCGCACATACAGTCCGGTCAATCGAGTGGCCAGGTCCTGAGGACGATGCACGCGCGCGTATCCATGCTCACCGAACAACATGGGCAGGTAATCGTGGGCCGATTCGTCGATCGTGATGCAGAAGGGAATGAGTCCTTCGTTGCGTGCGGCCTGCAGCGCATGACGCGTGTCTTCGAGACCGTAGCGACCCTCATAGACGTCGAGGTCGTTCGGTTTGCCATCGGTCAGCAGCAACAGGATGCGCTGGCGCTCGGAGCGCTCGACCAGACGCCGGGTGGCGAGACGGATTGCCGCTCCCATGCGGGTGTAGTAGCCAGGCTTGATCGCACCGACGCGGTTGCGCGGCGCGCTGGTCCATGCCTCCTCGAAACCTTTCAGATGCTGGATGCGCACGTTCTGGCGACGAACCGACGAGAAGCCCAACATCTCGAACGGGTCGCCACTGGCGCTCAGGGCTTCCCCGAACACGTAGAGCGCGTCGCGAATCACGTCGATGACGCGCGCGGTCTGAGTCGCGTAGGCATCGGTCGACAGGGACAGGTCTGCCAGCAAGAGCGTGGCAAGGCTGCGTTGGCTGCGATTGCGCCGCGTGAATACCGCTGGCGTGTCATCACGGGGAGCAGTCGCCGCATCGACTCGATAACGGATCCAGGCGTCGAGATCGAGTTCGTCACCTTCGGCGCGCGCGCGCGACTGACCGACACCCGCACGCAACGCGTCCATGTGACGGCGCACGCGACGCGCGGTCGCTCGCAGGGCGGCCGGTGGCGTGAACATCGGCGGTTCCGGATTCACGAGTGTCTGCAACGCGCAATGGCCGGGAATCAGTGTCGCCCGGCGGTAGTCCCATTCGGGCAGGCGGATGCCCGGGCCCATCGGTCGATCGTCGGCGGCGGCAC
>JBGSTN010000920.1:0-5527 GCA_041736455.1 Burkholderiaceae bacterium
GACCGAAGGCCCCTACTATCCGGTCGTCCCGATCCCGCTGCAGCCCGACCTCACCCGACGCGCCGGCGTCGATGCGCGCGGACGAGCGTTCGAGTTTCACGGTGTCGTGTCGCGCGGCAGCACCCCGCTTGCCGGTGCGAAGGTCGAGATCTGGCAATGCGATGCCGGTGGCCGTTACCGTCATCCGCGCGACGGCGGCGACGATGTCGACGCAGGCTTCGAAGGGTTCGGTGCGCAGATGACCGACGCGCAGGGACGTTATCGTTTCCAGACCATCGTACCGGTGCCCTACCAGGGACGCCCGCCGCACATTCACCTGCGGGTCCTGTTCGACGGCCGTGCGTTGCTGACCACGCAGGCCTACCCGGAAGACGTCGGGCGGGGTCCGGTCATGCTCGATCGAATCGCGCGTCAGTCAGGCAATGTCGACGGCCTGCGATGCCGGCTGGTCGAGGAAACAGGCCGCTTGCAGGGAAGGTTCGACGTCGTGCTGGCCTGAACTGTGGCGCCATCTGACGGCACTGGTTTTGATCATTGCTGGTAGACGCCCTCGCCGTGAGGGGCGTCGCTGAACTCGGGCAACGCCTCGAGTATCGCGGAATATGCGGCAATCGCCGGGAAGCTGTCCGCCCGCACCACGTCAGGAATCATCTGCCGACTGAACTGCCACGCCACGCCGATCGTGACGCCGGCCTGGCGCAGGCTCTCGCTGGTTTCCCCAAGGCTGTTTACGGGAAGTCTCGACTCGAGTTCCCGATAGGCATCCAGCAGTTGGCCCGTGATGCGCCTCACCCAGGGTTCATGACGTTTCTCGGGCGGTCTCAGCATGCCCTCGTAGACGAGCTGGACGCTTTTCTCGGTTGCCGCGAGGGCAAGCCCGATCAGCGCGAGATCGTGTTTCAGTTCGTTCAGATCCGAAGGCATCAGGGAACGCGGATGTGCAACTGCCTCCGCATACTCGAGGATCAACGTGGAGTCCATCAGCACCGTGCCGTCCGCGCACACCAGCGTGGGCGCCTTGACGACCGGATTGATCTCGCGGAACTCGTCGAACGTTCGAAAGACCGAAAGTGGCTGATGCTCGAAAGTCAGGCCGAGCAACTGGAACGAAATCGCGACCCGGCGCACGTAAGGCGAGTCGAGCATGCCGATGAGCTTCATGGCGTTTCCTTTATCCGTGTCGATGTCGACAGGGTCACGAAGGGCCCGATGATTCTTTCGATGCTCGTGCCGTCGGCCGGGACATGGGCGACCTAGACCTTGAGCACGCCACGAAACCCTCGGGCAGCGTAGTAGGATTGCGCGCCGTTGTGGTAGGTGAACACCCGTCCGTAGCGGCGATCGCCGAAGATCGCGCCGCCGAGATTTCTGATTCCCGGCGGCGTCTGCAGCCAGCTCGATGTCTTGAGATCGAACTCGCCGATCTCCTGCAGCGCCCGATATTGTTCTTCGGTCAGAAGTTCGATGCCCATCGCCGCGGCCAGGTCGACCGCGTTGTCTTCCGGCTTGTTCTCTTTTCTTGCGTCCAGTGCGTCGCGGTCGTAGCAGAGGCTTCTGCGTCCCGCAGGGCTTTCTGTCGAGCAATCGCAGAACAGGTATTCGCCTGTCGCGGCATCATGCCCGATGACGTCCGGCTCGCCGCCCGAACGTTCCATTTCGGCGAGCGACGCCAGTTCGGAAGCACGGGCTTCCAGTCTCGTACGGATGTCGGACCATTCGAGTCCTTCATGACGACTCATGTGCTTCTCGAAACGTACCCGCAGCTTCGTGAGCAATTCGTCGCGTTCCTTGGCCTTCATGTCTCTCGTCCGTTTGCTGATCCAGCCGGCATCGTTCGTGAGTATCCGGTCGGTTCGCAGGCCGTCGCGCTGCATCGACACGTCGATTCCTGCGCGCTGGCACCCGTACCATTTCAATCACTGTCGATGCTAGTCAAGGAGCGCTTCGCCTGCCAGCGCTTTTTCGAGGATGACTCGCGACTCACGCTCGCCGACGCACGACCAGTTCATCGAACCCGGTCAGCGCATCGTGTTCGCGCGTGAGCGTCCAACCGGACAGTAGCGCCACGAGAATTTCGGCAGTCGTCCGGACCGTATTGCCGTAGACCACGTGACCGCCCCGGACGCGACCGGCCGCATCGGCCACCGACATGTGCAGGTGAGCACCCGAGGCACCGAGACTGCCCGAAAGGCTGAGGATCTCGATCGGACCGACGATCGTGCTGGCCGCGGATTCACCGGCAAAACGAAGCCTGGCCTCGTTCAGACTGCCGATGCCGGCGACGACGAAGGCGGCGCCCCCGCCCTGGCCAGCCCCGAAATCTTCCAGTGCACGGCGAAGGTCCGCGCCCGGCGCGAGGCGAATCGGCATCATCGGCGTGTCGTTCATGTCGTTCATGTCGTGCAATCGCCATCGATCCCGCGTCTGAAATCGGCGAGCGTGCGTCCTGGTTCGTCGACGAAACGGCGCTCGAGCGGCTCGATACGCTCGAGCCGGTCGAGCCGGAAACTGCGGAAATCCCCGCGCAATTCGCACCAGCTCACCATCGTCCAGACCGCTCCCCAGTAGGCGGTGCAAAGTGGCCGCACACAACGACGCGATCGCTCCTCGGCAAGGTCGACGTAGATGATATCGAGGATCTGGTGCCTTTCGATCGCGGTCTGCACGATGCCGAGGCGTTCGCGCTCGGTCGCCCGCGATTCGATCGCCGGCACATAGAGGGCCAGGCTCTCGGCTGCCGCTCGCGCAGCGGCGGGCAACACGGCCAGGATCTTGCTCAACGCACTTTCACCATGAGCTGCCGTGGTCGCATCGAGCCATTGACCGGCCACACGGACCGATGCAACCAGCGCCTGCGCCTCCTGCCGGGTGAACATCAATGGCGGCAGGTCGAAGCCGGCGCGCATCCGGTACCCGACGCCGGCCTCGCCTTCGATCGGCACGCCCTGCGCCTGGAGATCGGCGATATCGCGATAGACCGTGCGAACCGAGACCTCTAGCCGGTTGGCGAGCCATTCTGCCGTGCTGAGCCGCCGACCGCGGATGAGCTGGACGATCTCGAACAGGCGGTCGGCACGACGCATGGCGAAAGGTCGGGACCCGGCGGTCAGGCGAGCGCGTGCAGGCCGACCCGGTTGCCTTCGCAATCGTCGATCAACGCGAAGACGCCCATCCCATCGGGCAATTCGGTCCGGGGTGTCGTGATGCGACCGCCGGCCGCCGGCACGCGCGCGAGTGCCACGTCGAGCGACGGACTCGCGTCGAGATACACGACGGTTCCCGATTGCGAAGGCACGCATTCGGCGCTGGTACTCAGACAGCCCCCGGTTGCAGGCTCCTGAGTGGGAAAGAGCGCCAACGATTCGGACCCCATCGATCGGCGGGTCATCGTTCTGCCGAGTACCTGCTCGTAGAAGCGCTGGGCCCGGTCGAGGTCGGTGGCGGGAATGGCGAACCAGTTGATGGCGGTCATGTCGAACTCCTTGTCGTTCGGTTGTCAGGAGTCGTCATATTGCGTGGGTGCTACTGACAACGTCGTGTCAGCAGCATTCGCACGACGGCGACATCATCCGGCCGATTCCCGGGCAAGCAGATCGACGTACGCCGCCTCGACGAGCTGACTCGGATCGATGCCCAATCGCGCCATCAGGGCGTGCGCCTCTTCGATTCCCGCCTCGGCCGCCTCGCCCTCGTCGAGCACGACTTCCATCTCGAGGAAATGCCCGAGGGCTTTCACCTCGTCGAGATGGACGCGCGTGCGCCCTACCAGGTACAAGGTCCGGCGTTTCTCGACGCGCCCCGACTGACCGAGAGCCAGCGACAGCGTATCGCGCAGTGTGTCGGGCGAAGACGTCGGCGAACGCAGATAGAAAGACTCCTTCGGTCCCTTCCGGTCGGCACGTCGATAGAAGATCAGCTCGCCCGCCTGCACCGAGAACGCGCGCAACTTGAGTCGACCGCTTTCGCAGACGAAGAACGTATCGTCCTGCACGATCTCGATCGGCCCCTCGGTGGCGATACCCGCGACCTTGGCATGCAGGGCTTGCGTACTCTCGATGCGCGCCTTGATCTCGATGTTGCGTGGCATGCCGCGCCTCTGGACGGGACTAGACGTCGAGCTTCGGTGCAGACGCCTGTGGCGCGGGCGGTTGAAGCGGAAGAGGATGACCTTCGATGCGTTCGAGTGCCGCGTCCAGGCATGCCCACCGCGGTGCGCTACCGCTCCAGATGTTGACCGAAGGCACGATCGACGAAGGGTCGTCCAGCGTGCCGACGCGCACGACCGTCAAGCCGACGCGGCCGGTCGAATCGGCGAAGAGATGGCTGCCACAGCGCTGGCAGAACCGACGCCGCACCTGATTGCCGCTATCCGCGGTGCGGATGTATTCACCGGGTGTCCCGGTGACCTCGATCGCGTCGGTCGGAAAGAGCACGTTGACCGTACCGTTCGACGCGATGCGCTGGCAGTCCTTGCACCAGCAGATTCGCGAGACGACCGGCTCGGCGGTCACTCGATAGTGGATGTCACCGCAAAGGCAGCGGCCGGAGTAGTCGGTCATCGATAGCGCCCCGATTGGTCGGTCGACGGAAACGCCCGTCGTGGTCGGCGGCCTACTGGTCCGCAACGGATGGTCGCCCCTCCGCGAATGCTACTACCGCGTTCCTCGATTCCGTGGATTGTGGCGGGCGACCGAAGGTCATCCCGGCAGTCCGTCCAACCGTGCCCGCGTCAGCACGGGCCAGTAGCGCACAGCGAACAGACCGAAGCCTGCCGACCACAAGACGGCGGATCCCAGGATCGCGGTCAACGTCAGTTCGGGCGTCAGCAGAGGCACGACGACGCGCACGAGGCCGGCCAGCAGCACGAGCGTGTAGCAAGCCGTGTCGACCCGGTCGGCACGCAAGGGCCGCCCGGTGTGGCCACGCGCGGTACGGGTCATCATGCCGATGATGAGTCCGCCAACGGCTCCGACGGTCAATGCGTGCGACGCGGATGACGCCGCCACCATGCCGACTTCCGCGAGCGCACGGAGCGCGAAATGAACCGGTATCCAACAGTAGGCGAGATGCAGGACCCAGACGATCGGGGACTTCAGCGTCTTCCATGGTTGCCAGAGCAACCAACGGGTCCCATGGGCGAAGCACGCCAGAGCCGCGAGCACGGCGAAGGGAACGCCAGTGAGTCCGCCGACATCGGCGGCGGCGACGAGCAGCACCAGACCGAGTGACGCTTTCTCGACGTACGGATTGCGTGTGGCACGAGCACCGGGCACGCCGTTGTTCGTGAACATCGGAATCACACGGCCAGCCATCACCGAGACGATGAACAGCACGATGTCGAGTCCGAACCGGACTCCGGCCCAGGCCGGCAACGTGATCACACCCAACTGGGTCAGGTGCACGAATCCGGAAGCGATCGCCAACAGAACCAGCATGCCGACGAAGAAATAGTTGCGTCGATTGCGAGCCTTGACGAAGGGAATCGCCAGCGCGACTGCTGCTGACAGCGGGAACGCGACATTGACGA
>JBGSTN010000539.1:0-3695 GCA_041736455.1 Burkholderiaceae bacterium
AACACGGCGGTGCTGAAGATGAGCGAGCTGTCGCCGCTGTCGATCTCGCGCTTCGGAGAACTGGCCACCGAGGCGGGCCTGCCGCCGGGCGTGCTCAACATCGTGCACGGTTTGGGCAAGGATGCCGGCGAGCCGCTGTGCCGGCATCCCGACGTACGCGCCATTTCATTCACCGGATCGACCGCCACGGGCAACCGGATCGTCCAGGCGGCAGGCCTCAAGAAATTCAGCATGGAACTGGGCGGCAAGAGCCCGTTCGTGGTGTTCGACGACGCCGATCTCGATCGGGCGCTGGACGCGGCTGTCTTCATGATCTTCTCGAACAACGGCGAGCGCTGTACCGCCGGTTCACGCATCCTGGTGCAGCAGTCGATATACGCCGGATTCGTGCAGCGGTTCGCCGAACGGGCCAGACGCATCACCGTCGGTGATCCGATGGACGAGCGCACCATCGTCGGTCCGATGATCAGCCAGGGCCACCTGGCCAAAGTGCGCGGCTACATCGAACTCGGTACCCGGGAAGGCGCCGCACTGCTTTGCGGCGGTCCCGACGCACCCGACCTGCCGGTCGCGATGAAGCGCGGCAATTTCGTCAAGCCCACGGTGTTCGCCGACGTGGACAACCGGATGCGCATCGCGCAGGAAGAGATCTTCGGTCCGGTCGCCTGCCTGATTCCGTTCAAGGACGAAGCGGACGCGATCACCCAGGCCAACGACATCCAGTACGGCCTGTCGAGCTATGTGTGGACCGAGAACATCGGCCGCGCCCACCGCGTCGCAGCCGCCATCGAGGCCGGCATGTGCTTCGTGAACAGCCAGAACGTTCGCGATCTGCGCCAGCCGTTCGGCGGCACCAAGGCCAGTGGTACCGGTCGCGAAGGCGGCACCTGGAGTTACGAGGTATTCCTCGAACCGAAGAACGTTGCCGTCTCGCTGGGATCGCACCACATTCCGCACTGGGGCGCCTGAGCCCCGACCCGTTCGAACAAGGAGACCAGCCATGGGAAAAGTCGCCCTCGCCGCCAAGATCACCCATGTGCCGTCGATGTACCTGAGCGAATTCGACGGCCCTCGCCGCGGTACCCGCCAGGACGCGATCGACGGACACATCGAGATCGGCCGTCGCTGCCGCGCGCTGGGTGTCGACACGATCGTCGTCTTCGACACGCACTGGCTCGTCAACGCCAATTACCACATCAACTGTGCGCCGCGCTTCGCGGGCACCTACACGAGCAACGAGCTGCCGCATTTCATCAGCAACATGCCGTATGCGTTCCCGGGCAACCCGGCGCTCGGGACGCTGCTGGCGCAGGCCTGCAACGAGCGTGGCGTGGAAGTCCTCGCGCATCCGGACACCACGTTGGGACCCGAGTACGGCACCCTGGTGCCGATGCGCTACATGAACACCGACCAGCACTTCAAGGTGGTGTCGGTATCGGCGCTATGCACGGTTCACTACCTGAACGACAGTGCGCGACTGGGCTGGGCGATGCGCAAGGCCGTGGAAGAGCACTACGACGGTACGGTGGCATTCCTGGCAAGCGGCTCCCTGAGCCACCGCTTCGCACAGAACGGTCTCGCACCCGAATACGCGTTCAAGATCTGGAGCCCGTTCCTCGAACACCTCGACCATCGCGTCGTGCAGATGTGGCAGAACGGCGAGTGGGCCGACTTCTGCGCGATGCTGCCCGAGTACGCCGCCAAGGGACACGGCGAAGGCTTCATGCACGACACCGCGATGCTGCTCGGCGTGCTCGGCTGGTCTGCCTACGACGGCAAGGCAGAGGTCGTGACGCCATACTTCGGCGCGTCGGGCACCGGGCAGATCAACGCGGTCTTTCCGGTCACCCCGCAGGACGGCCGTACGATCCCCGTTCCGGTCGCCTCCAGCGCCGAGGGTTACACCGCAGTCGCGACGAGGCTCTAGTCGCAAGCTTTTCACGGTCTCAGGGTCTCCAACAATGCCCCACCTCGTCATTCTCTACAGCGGCAATCTCGACATGAAGACCGACATGTCGCGTCTCTGTCGCAGCCTGGCCGACACGATGCTCACGCAGCGCGACGAAGGCGGCAAGGCCGTCTTTCCTCCCGGTGGCACACGTGTGTTCGCCTATCCGGCACCCCACTTCGCGATCGGCGACGGCGGCGCCGCCGGGCTTGCGGCCGGGGGCGACGGCAATTACGGATTCGCCTGGCTGAACCTGCGCATGGGCAGGGGTCGCAGCGACACTGTCCACCAGGAAATCGGTCGTGCCCTGCTGGCCGCAACGAAAGCGCACTTCGAGCCGTTGATGGCCGCGATGCACCTGGGTGTGACCCTGCAGATCGACGTCGGCAACGAAGTGTTCGACGCCAAGCACAGCACCTTGCACCCCTTGTTCACCAAACCGGATTGACCGATGCTGCCGCAGAACACCGTCGCCGAGCTGGCCCGCGAACTCCATGAAGCGCGCAGGAGCCGCACGCCGTTGCGCCACTTCTCGCGGCGCTTCCCGGAGATGACGATCGAAGATGGTTACGCGATCCAGCGCGCGTGGGTACAACTCGAACTGGCCGATGGCCGCTCGATCAAGGGCCGCAAGATCGGCCTGACCTCCCGTGCGATGCAACTGGCCAGCCAGATCTCCGAGCCCGACTTCGCGCCCCTGATGGACGACATGTTCTTTCCACAGGGCACCGACATCGACATCACCCGGTTCATCGCGCCCCGCGTCGAGGTCGAGCTGGCCTTCATCCTCGGCAAGCCACTGCGAGGCCCTGGCGTCACGTTGTTCGACGTGCTCTCGGCAACCGAATTCGTGACGCCTGCCGTCGAGATCATCGACTCACGCATCGAGCAGTTCGACCGCGAGACCCGCGTCATGCGCAAGGTCGTCGACACGATCAGCGATTTCGCGGCCAATGCAGGGATCGTGCTGGGCGGCCGGCCAGTCCGGCCCGACGAGGTGGATCTGCGCTGGGTGGGCGCACTGCTCCACAAGAACGGCGTGATCGAGGAAACCGGCCTTGCCGCCGGCGTGCTCAACCACCCGGCCACCGGCGTCGCCTGGCTCGCCAACAGGATCGCGCCCTACGATGAACAGCTCGATGTCGGCGATGTGGTGCTCGCGGGGTCGTTCACCCGACCGACCGCAGCACAGGCAGGCGACACCTTCCATGTCGACTATGGTCCGCTCGGTTCGATCGGGTTCCGCTTCGTCCGATGACCGTCATCATCTATCACAACCCGGCCTGCGGCACTTCGCGCAATGCGCTCGCGATGATTCGCCAGTCGGGCGTCGAACCACAGGTCATCGAATACCTGAAGACGCCACCCGACCGGCAACGCCTGCTCGAACTCATCGCTGCGCTGAAGATCACGCCGCGCGAACTGTTGCGGCGCAAGGGTACGCCCCACGACGATCTCGGCCTCGACGATCCGGCGTTGAGCGACGACGCGATCATCGACGCGATGCTCGCCCATCCGATCCTGATCCAGCGACCCATCGTGATCGGCCCGAAGGGCATTCGGCTTTGCCGGCCTTCGGAGGTCGTGCTCGAGGTGCTCGCCGATCCCGACATCGGCCCCTTCGTCAAGGAAGGCGGCGCGTGAGCCATTCTGCAGCGCCATGCTGATCAAGGTTGCTGCGCACGTCACGCTCGCGCGCAAGGCAGAACGCCGCGAGACGCCGATGGGCGACGGCCGTCTGGTCTGG
>JBGSTN010001003.1:0-2807 GCA_041736455.1 Burkholderiaceae bacterium
GTGCTGGTGGTGTCGTATCCGCGTCCGGACATCGCGCAATCGTTCGGCCCGGGTTCGCGCGAGTATCTGAAGGCCTATCAGGCCAGATATCATGCGGATCCGATCGCGCCGCAGGCGATGACCGCGTTCGTCGGTGCCCAGATCCTGTTCGAAGCCGTGGGTGCGGCCAACAGCACCGATCCGGAGAAGGTGCGCGCGGCGGCGGCGAAGCTGGACAAGCCCATCGGCAGCTACGCGACCGGCTACGGGGTCAAGTTCGATCAGAACTTCCAGAACCAGCGCGCGCATCCCACCGTGGTCCAGTGGCAGGGCGGCACGCTCGCGACCGTGCATCCGGCCAAGGCGGTCAACGTGGGCGTGAGACTCCAGAGCCTCGCCGGCGGCCGTTAGGCGGGCCGGGCAGGCGCCAGAGAGATTCCCGACGATGGACCAACTCCTGAACGTGCTGGTGTTCGGTGTGCTGCTGGGCGGCATCTATGCGCTCGTCAGCATCGGCCTGAACCTGATCTTCGGCACCGTGCGCATCGTCAACTTCGCCCAGGGCGAACTGGTGATGTTCGGCATGTATGGCAGCTACTACGCCTACGCGGTGCTGGGGATCGGTCCGTATCTGTCGGTGTTCCTGGTCGCACCGCTGGTCGGCCTGCTGGGCGTGGCGATACAGCGGCTGGTGATCCAGCCGCTGCGCGACGAGCCGAACATGCAGATCTTCGCCACGTTCGGCCTGCTGATCATGTTCCAGAACATCATGCTCGCCGCCACGCACGGGCGGGCGCTGTCGATCGGTGGCCAGGTCGGCGCAGGTGTGCTGGCCATCGGCGACATGAACATCAGTATCGTTCGCCTGGTCACGTTCGTATGCGCGACGCTGATCACGATCGGTCTGCATCTGTTTCTCAAGCACACGATGATGGGCAAGTCGATCCGCGCGGTGACGCAGGACACGCGGGCCGCGCGCGCGATGGGCATCGATGTCGAGAAGACCTTTCTCGTCACGTTCGGCATCGGCGCCGGGCTGGCCGGACTGGCAGGTGTGCTGCTGACGCCGATCTATTCGATCACGCCGTCGGTGGGGGGAAACTTCATTCTCGCGGCGTTCGCTGTCGTCGTGCTGGGTGGATTGGGCAGTGTCTGGGGAGCCTACCTTGGTGGCCTGATCGTCGGCGTGGTCGAAGCGCTGGCCGGGTACTACATCGACCCGTCGCTCAAGCATGCGATCTGGTTCCTGATCTTCCTGGTGGCGCTGATCGTGAGACCCGCCGGACTGCTGGGCCAGGCGGGCGCCGAGGAGGTGGGATTCCGTGAGCAGCATTGAATCCCCTGCCAGCGGCAAGGGTGGGGCGAAATCGGAACTGGCGGCAGACGTGCGCAGTCGATCCACCCCGGCGCCGACGCCGTCGTCCGTATCGGGCATCGAATCGGGCAGCAGCGCGCTCTTGCGCTACCTGGGCGGCATGGGTCTGGCCCTGCTGCCGATGCTGCTGCTGATCGACGATCCGTCGTGGCTCAACGTGATCGCATTCACCTACCTGATGGGCGGGCTCGCGTCGGCATGGAACATCATCGGCGGTTTCGGCGGCCAGTTCTCGCTCGGCCATGGGGTGTTCTTCGGCATCGGGGCCTACGGTACCGCCAAGCTCTACACCGTCTGGGGCGTGTCGCCCTGGCTCGGGCTGATACCCGCCGCGTTGCTCGCCGCGATGGTCGCGATGCTGATCTCCTGGCCGACGTTCCGGCTGCGAGGCCCGTTCTTCGCAATCGCGACGCTGGCGTTCAACGAAGTCGCATTCGTGCTGGCCAATCACTTCGACTCGATCACGGGGGGGCCGCGCGGCATCCTGATTCCGTTCAAGGCGGGTTTCGCGAACATGATCTTCCGCGAGCGCTGGCACTATGCGCTGCTGATGTTCGTGTTCGCGGCGATCGTCATCGGCGTGACGGTCTGGCTGCGCCGCAGCCGGCTCGGTTACTACCTGCTGGCCATCCGCGAGGACGAGGAAGCGGCCCGGGCGGCCGGTATCGACGTGTTGCGCGTGAAGCTGGTCGGCATGGGCTTGAGCGCCGCCCTGACGGCGGTCGGCGGTGCGTTGTTCACGATGTACCTTCGCTTCATCGATCCGCCCACGCTGTTCACGCTGCCCGACGTCGGCGTGAAGTTCGCGCTGCTGTCGCTGATCGGCGGCATCGGCACCGTTGCAGGACCGTTGCTCGGCGCGGCACTGGTCGTGCCGTTCGAGAACTACCTGCGCACCGAGATGGCCGATACCCTGCCCGGACTGAACCTGGTGGTACTGGGCGCGATGATGGTGCTCGCCGCACTCTTCATGAAGCGTGGTCTGGTCGGGCTGTTCACCGACTGGGCGCGGAGTCGTGCTGCCCGGAGGGAAGGGTCGCGATGAGCTCGGCAGCCGACGATGGTAGCGGCGCAACGATGGCGCCTGCGGCAGGCGATGCCTCATTGCTCGCCGTCGAGAACGTCAGCAAGCATTTTCTCGGGCTGCGTGCGGTCGACGACGTCTCGCTCGCCGTCAGGCGCGGCGAGATCGTCAGCATCATCGGACCGAACGGCGCCGGCAAGACCACCCTGTTCAACCTGTTGACCGGACAATTGGTGCCGACGTCGGGTGCCGTGCTGTTCGATCACCAGCGCATCGACCGGCTGGGGCCGCACCAGCGAGCGCGTATCGGCATGGGGCGCACCTTCCAGATCGCCAAACCACTGATCGGTCTGTCGGCGCTCGAGAACGTGATGATCGGTGCGTTTCTCAATCATGCCCGGTTGGCCGACGCACGTGATCGCGCGATGG
>JBGSTN010001010.1:0-2526 GCA_041736455.1 Burkholderiaceae bacterium
GCATGTCCGGCGCCGCCACGCCTGACGCGACGGGCCGCAGCGTCGTCGTGTCGCTGGCCAGGATCAACCGGGTCCGAGCCGTCGACGTCATCAACAACACGATCACCGTCGAAGCCGGGTGCACGCTCGCCGAAGTCCAGCAGGCGGCTGCCGAGCACGACCGGCTCTTTCCGTTGAGTCTACCTTCGGAAGGCAGTTGCTCGATCGGCGGCAACCTCGCCACCAACGCCGGGGGATGTCAGGTGCTGCGCTACGGCAACGCGCGCGAACTCTGTCTCGGCCTGGAGGTGGTCACGGGTGATGGTGAACTCTGGGCCGGACTGCGCGGTCTGCGCAAGGACAACACCGGTTACGACCTTCGCGACCTGTTCGTCGGTTCCGAGGGCACGCTCGGCATCATCACTGCCGCGACCCTGAAGCTGTATCCGCAACCGGCCGCGCAATTGACCGCGCTGGCCGCCGTGGCTTCGCCGCATTCGGCACTTGAGTTGCTCGGACTCGCCCAGCGCCATCTCTCGGCGAGCCTGACGGCCTTCGAGATGATGGCCGACCTGTGCCTGGATCTCGTGGCACGCTTCTTTCCTCAATGTGCCAAGCCATTCGCCCAGCCAAGCCCCTATTACGTGCTGCTCGAATGCTCCGATGCCGAGAGCGAAGCGCACGCGACCGAACGCTTCGAAGCATTGCTCGAAGCGGCGATGGAGCAAGGCATCGTGAGCGACGCGATCATCGCCGACTCGATCGCCCGCAGCAAGGCGCTATGGGCGCTGCGCGAGAACATCTCCGAGGCCCAGGCCAGCGCAGGCAAGAACATCAAGCATGACATCTCCGTACCGATTTCCGCCATCGCCGACTTCGTCGAGCAGACCAATCAACGGCTGCTGCAGCGCTTTCCCGGCATTCGGATGGTCGTCTTCGGACATCTGGGTGACGGCAACCTGCACTACAACGTTTCGCCGTCGGCCGATCGCGAAGGTGCGGATTTCGAAGCGGAGTTCCTCGCCCTCCAGCCCGCGATCAATCGCCTCACGCACGATGCGGTGGTGAGCTTCGGAGGATCCATTTCGGCCGAGCACGGGCTGGGCGTGCTGCGCCGCGACGAATCGGCGCGCTACAAGTCCGCGTTGGAAATGCGCATGATGTATGCGGTGAAGGATGCACTCGATCCGCTGGGCTGCATGAATCCGGGCAAGGTGCTGCCGCCCCGTTGACTCATCGGCGACACTGCCCGTCCGGTCGTAGGGCCGGCTCGCTCAGGCGGATGCAATCAGATAAGGCATGAAGTAGGTCGCCAGGCTCAGGACCAGGAAGAAGCCCGCCATGTCGGTGAGCGTCGTGAGAAGCGGTCCGCTCGCCACGGCGGGATCCTGGTCGAGGCGCTTGAGCAGCAGGGGAATCACGCCGCCCAGTGAGACGGCAATGATCGTGTTGACCGCCAGCGCCGAACCGATCACGACACCCAGCATCGGTATTCCCTTCCATGCCCAGGCCACGACACAGACCATCGTGCCGAGTACCGTGCCGTTGATGACCCCGAGAAAGACCTCCTTGCTCCACACGCGAAACACATCGATGGGCTTGACCAGGCCCAGCGCCAGTTCGCGCAGTGATACGGCCACCGCCTGGTTTCCCGAACAGCCGCTCATGTCCGACACCATCGGCAGAAAGGTGGCGATGGCGATCACTGCGGTCAGCGTCGCCTCGAACGACGAGATCACGCCGGCCGCAAGGATGTTGAGTGCGATGTTCACCATCAACCAGACCAGACGGCGACGCGATCGCAGCAGCAGCGGCATCGAACGCAGTTCGTCGCCGACCACACCCTGCCGCTTGTAGCTCTCGAGCTCGGATCGTTCGATGGCCGCGGTATCGATCGCGTGGCGCGAAACGATGCCAAGCATCGAACCGTCGTCATCGCAAACCGGAATGCTGAGGAAGTCGTACTTGTCGAACAGGTCGCGAAGCGCTGCAAGATCCATGTCGACCGGCGCCGTCATCGCAGGACTCATCACTTCGTGCAGCGGCGTGAACCGGCTCGCGGACAACAGCCTGGACAGGGCAGCGTAGCCGACGACTCGACCCGTTTCATCGAGCATGTAGGGGCTCTGACCGAGGAATTCGTCGCTCTCGGCGAGCCGGGCCAGAACCTGGCCGACCTTGTCGTGCTGCGAGAACGTGAGCGACTCGGCCACCATCAGTCCACCGGCGCAATCCGAGTCGTATGCGGCCAGGCGCCGAACTTCGGCCGCCGCCTCGGGTTGCATCTCGGCAAGGATCGCTTCGGCGCGGTGGACCTCGCCGATCAGATCGGCCTGCGTGTCCGACTCGAGCTGGCCGATGATGTCCGCCGCACGATCGGTCGACAGGTTGTCGACGAAGCTCGCCGCCAGTCCGGTGGGCAATTCGTCGATCAGGTCCGCCGCGACCTGCAGCGGCGCTTCGCTGAGGATCTGCGTGCGTTCGTCGTCATCGAGTCGCAGCAGCGCGCGTGCGCCTTCACTGGGCGGCAGTCCATCGAGCAGCAGC
>JBGSTN010001074.1:0-4467 GCA_041736455.1 Burkholderiaceae bacterium
CCTGCTGCCGTTGCCGGCAAGCCGCCCGTGCCGTGCGGTGATGCGCTGCTCGCATCCGGCGCCGGACCCGAGGGCCCCGTTGGTGCAGGCGATCCACCTGCGGGCGGTGTCGGATGATGACCGTCGCCCGCACGCTCGAAATGGTTGCGCGCGGTGATGCAGCCCATCGGAATGACGACCAGGGTCAGGAAAGTCGCGACCAGTGATCCGAACAGGAGCGATACCGCCATGCCGAGGAAGATCGGATCCGACAGAAGCACCATCGAGCCGATGACGAGCGCCAGTGCCGTGATGAAGATCGGCCGCAGGCGGACCTGAGCTGCCAGCGTGACGGCTTCCTGAACCGTCATGCCTTTGCTCACTTCCGTGCGCGCGAACTCGACCAGCAGGATGGAGTTGCGAACGATGATGCCGGCCAACGCAATGAAGCCGATCATCGATGTCGCCGTGAAATCGGCGCCCAGCAGCCAGTGACCGGGAATGATGCCGATCAGCGTCAGCGGAATCGGTGCCATCACCACGGCCGGCAGAATGAAGTTGCGGAATTCGGCGACGACGAGGATGTAGATCAGCACCAGCGCCGCAATGAAGGCGAGCCCCATGTCGCGAAACGTCACATAGGTGACTTCCCATTCGCCGTCCCACTTGAAGCCGGAGACATCCGCGCGTGGCGGACGGCTGAAGTAGTGACCGGAGATCACCTGGCCGTCGGGCGTGACGTAGTCCTTCAACACGGAATCCACCGCCAGCATGCCGTAGAGAGGCGCGCCCAGCGGTCCGATCACATCGGCGGTGACATATTCGACCGCGCGCAGATCCTTGTGGAAGACGGGCTTGCCGACCGGCCGGGGAAGGAAACGACCGAGCTCGCCGAGCGGCACCATTTCGCCGTTGCGCCCCGGCACCGGCAGGACCAGCAGATTGCCGAGGTTGACCCGCGTCGCGAGCGGTGCCTGCAGCACGATGACGGCCTGTTCGAGATTGTTGTTGCTCTTCAGGGGTCCAGCCACGAAACCGCCGGCCGCCATCATCAGCTCACGGTTGATATCCTCGAGACTCACGCCATACATCGCCGCGCGCTGGCGATCGATCTCGAACTCGATGCGGTCGTGATCCGCCTCCATGAACGTGTTCACGTCGGCGACGTCCGTCGTCTTCTTCAACGTGTCCATGATCTTGCCGGCCACCTCGCGACGGATCTCTGCAGTCGGTCCGTAGAGCTCGACCACCAGCGGTGCCAGCACCGGAGGACCAGGCGGCGCTTCGGCAATCGTCAGTCGCGCGCCGGCCGCCTTGGCGATCGGCTGCAACGTTTCGCGGACTTCCATCGCGATGTCGTGGCTGGCGCGCGCACGATCGGCCTTGTCGAGCAATTGCACGGCGATATCGCCCTGCCAGGCGTACTGGCGAAGGAAATAGTGGCGCACGAGTCCGTTGAAATTGAACGGTGACGCGGTGCCCACATAAGTCTGGAATGCCGTCACTTCCGGGATCAGTTGCAGCCGGTCGCCAATCTGCTGCGCAACGTTGGCTGTCACGTACAGGTCCGTCCCTTCGGGCATGTCGATGACGATCTGCATTTCCGACTTGTTGTCGAAGGGCAGCATCTTGAAGGCGACGAGTTTGAGCGGAAACATCATGACCGCGGCGAGCATCGCGCCGATGATGGCGACCAGCGTGATCCAGCCGAGCAGCCGCGACCTCATGATCGGCCCGATCAGGAAGTCATAGACCTTGGCGATGGCTTCTGACTGGCGACGTTCGGTCTTCTCGGCCTTTTCCAACTGGTGCATCGAAGGCTTGACCCGCGCGGCCAGCCAAGGCACGAAGATGAACGCAGCGATCAGCGAAAAGATCATCGCCGCCGACGACAGCACGGGGATCGGCAGCATGTACGGACCCATCATGTCCGAGACGAATCCCATCGGCAGCAGCGCCGCGACCACGGTGAAGGTGGCCAGAATGGTGGGATTGCCGACTTCGTCGACCGCGTCGGCCGTCAGGTCGTCGTCCGTGGCGCCTGCTACCAGCCAGCAGCGATAGATGTTCTCCACCACGACGATCGCATCATCGACCAAGATGCCGATCGCAAAAACCAGTGCGAACATCGACACGCGGTTGATCGTGAAACCGAGCACGTAGGCGACCGCCAGACTCATCAGCAATACCGCGGGAATCGTCACCAGGACGATCACGGCCGGACGCATGCCCATCGTCACGAAGGCGAGCACCGTGACGAGCGCCGAGACGATGAACAACTTGAAGATCAGGTGCGAGACCTTGTCGTGTGCCGTGGCGCCGTAGTCCCGCGTCACGCTGACTGTCACGTCGGCTGGAATGAGCGATCCGCGCATTTCCTCGAGTTCGCCAAGCAACGCACTGGCGACATCGACGCCGTTGGATCCACGCTTCTTGGCGACGGCGACGGTGACCGCCGGCTGTTCGGTGAATTGCCCGTCCTCGCCGCGCAGCGACGCGCGGACGATCGACCGGGTTTCCGAATCACCCGGGAGAATGCGAGCGACATCGCGCAGATAGACGGGACGGTTCTGGTTGACCGCCACGACGAGATCGCCGATCTCTGCCGCGTTGGTCAGGAACGAGCCGGCGTAGACGTCGAACCACCGGTTGCCATCCACGACGTCGCCGGCGGGGATCCGCTGGTTGGCCGAGGAAATCGCCTGCGCGATCCTGCTCATCGTCAAGCCATGAGCGAAGATCTTCGAGGGATCGACCTCGACACGCACCTGCTCCAGGCTGCCACCCGTGACGAAACTGAGTCCCGTGTTCGGCAGCGACTTGAAGCGCTGCTGCATGTCGAGCCCGAGCTTGCGCAACTGCACCAGATCCAGCTTCGTCGACGACAGGGTGACGGTGACGACCGCGACATCGTCGATGCTCTTCGGTTTCACCAGGGGCGGCATCACGCCCTTGGGAATGAGGTCCATGTGCGATTCGAGCTTGTCATAGAGCTTGACGAGCGAGGGCTCCATTTCTTCGCCGACGTCGAATCGCACCGTGACGAGCGAAAAACCTTCGCGCGACATCGAATAGACATGCTTGACGCCGGAGAGCTCGGACATCAGCCGCTCGAGCGGCTCCGAGATCAGATTGGCGACTTCCTGCGACGTGGCGCCCGGATAAGGCACCATGATGTCGACCATCGGCACCGAGATCTGCGGGTCTTCCTCGCGCGGCGTGATGATCGTTCCGAGCAGTCCGATCAGGAAGAAGGCGATGAGCAGCAGGGGCGTCAGCGGCGACTGGATGAAGGTGGCGGCTGTGCGACCGGCAATGCCCCTGATTCCGCCGGTCGGGCGAGCGGGCTGCGTGGCGGCGTCGTCAGGGATGCCATGGCTCCCCGGGTGGGTTTCCGAAGCGGACATTGTTCTTTGCGCTCGCTGTCCCTGACTACCGGCCGTCGCCGGCAAGGGGTTGACCGGAACGCAGTGCCGGACCCGGCCGTGCGACCACCTGTTCGCCCGGTTCGAGCCCGGCCAGCACCGCCGTGCGTTCACCTTGCGTGTCACCCAACCGCAATACACGCATCGCGACGATGCCCCGGTTGTCCACGACGAACGCTACCGGCAGACTGCCACGACGCACGATGGCGCTGGTTGGTATCGCCGGTGCGAGTTCCGTCGGACTACCTCCCCCGGGCTGGGCGATCCACGCCAATGCGTACATGCCAGGCGCCGCCATCGATCCGGGCGGCAACGAAAGCTTCACCGTGACGGTGTGCTGCGCACCGCTGGCCGCCGGATAGATCTGCGTCACCGTCGCCCAGAGATTGGCGTCACGGATCGATACCGGCACGGCGTCGCCAAGGCGCAGGTTGCCGACCTGGGTCTCGGGAACTTCGATCCGCACATCGAGATTGTCGACATCCGCAATGTCCATCAACGGTTGCCCGGGCTGGACGACGTCGCCGTAGCGGACATGTCGCTTGACGATCATCGACGGCCAGGGCGAGATCGACCGACGATCACGCATCTGCGCGTCGAGGACATCGATCTGCGACTGGGCGCGGGCCAGTCCGGCAAGCTGTCGTTCGTAGCCGGCCCGCGCATCGTTGAGCGCCGGCCAACCCTTCTGCGCCTGCTCCTGCGTCTGCATCGGTCCCATCGAATTGGCGAATGGCGCCCCGGGACCATTGGTCATGCCGGGCATGAACTGGTTCATGAACGACTGAGCCATGTTGTACAGCGGAACCGTCGAGCGCTCGTAGGCCGCATAGCCGGGTCCGCCCATCGGCGAGGTCGGTTGTCCGTAGATCTTGTGGTACAGCTGAGTCTGCGCATTCTCCGCCGCGGCCATTTCGGCTGAAAGCTGCGCCCAGGCATCGCGATACTGCGGCTCGAGCGCTTCGTCATCGAGCGAGACCACGACTTCACCCGCATTGAATCGGTCGCCTTCCTGGCCGCCGACGAATGCGACCCGGCCGGGCGCCTGGGCCGCCAGCCGCAC
>JBGSTN010001089.1:0-1814 GCA_041736455.1 Burkholderiaceae bacterium
ACCGACGGCCACGCGCGCCACCATCGTTTCGCCTGCCTGCATCGGCGACCCGGATTCGAACGCGTATCGCACCGACAGCGCGGGCGCGTGTCAGGTTGGCGAGACCCATCAGACGAGGCGCGAATTTGCGCTCGCCTTCGCGGATTTCGCGGGCGTGTACAACCTCGCGCTCGAACCGATCAATACAGAGACGCCGCGCGATGTGTCGATGCGTCGTTTCGGTGAGCGACAGGTCGCGGTCAATCCGTCGCGTCCGCTGGTCATTGCGTCGGAGGACCCCGGGACGCAACTCGTCAACTACCGTCACGAGCCCCTGGCGATGCGCATCGCCGATGTGCGCTGGAGTCCGGAACTCGGTGGCTTCGACTACCAGCAGTCACGCCGTCGAGCCGGTTCGAGCGAAACCTGTCGGCCCGGCGATCGCGATTGCCTCGGCGACATGGCCAACGGGTTCAGTACCGCCGTGCACGCCAATCGTGACCGCGCACTGGCCACACGCAGCTATATCGACTGGCTCAGCGGCGAATCCGGCTCGGAGACGAGACGACCCCGCCAACCGGTCGATCTGGTCGCGCCCCGTACGCGCAGCTTCTTCTTGGGAAGCGAGCGGCGACGGCTGGCCGACGTGGCGAATCGAGCCGAGCAATGGCGGCAGGATTTCAATTGCGCCCTCTACGCCGTCGACCAATGGATGCCTGAGATTCGCATTTCCGGGTCGGGTCCGGGTGTGCCGGGCATTCCGAGCGGCACCGATGGCGAGCCCGTGCGCCAGGGTGTCTTCGCCGCGCACGAGGAGCGCGAGTTCCGATCCCATTGTGCCCGGCGGCTGAACGCGAATCGGCGCGCAATGAAGGTCGACGAACCCTGGCGCGTGTTCGGCGATCCTGCGACCCCGGTACTCGCGGCCCATGAGGGCGATCCGGTCCAGATCCGCCTGATCCAGGGCGCACAGGAGGCTCAGCACGTCTTCACGATGAATGGCGTCAAGTGGCATCGCATTGCCGACTCCGAGAATTCCGGTTTCACTCATGCTCAGCCGCTGGGGATCTCCGAACATTTCGAATTCGACGTTCGGGTACCGGCGTTCGACCTTTCCCTTACCGACTATCTGTACTTCGGATCGTCCGTCGACCAGCTCTGGGATGGCATGTGGGGAACGCTGCGTGCGTACTGCGATTCGTCGATTGCCGGGAGCCGGTGCCGGTCGGCGTCATCCCCAGGCGTTGCGACGGGCCAGGATCCGGTTGCCGGGCTGGCAGGCCGTGGGCGTTCGAAGGCGGCAATCGGTTCGCGGCAACATGGACCCGAGCCGGCTCGAATGATCGGCCGTGTGCCAAGAGCGCTGCCGACAGACGCGGTCGTTTCGGCAACGGCTGCCAACAACGTGGCCGCGAACATTGCAGTCTGTGCGATCGGTCGGCAGCCCGACGAGTCGATTCCCGTCAAGAGCTTCGATGTCAGCGCGGCACGGGTCTGCGATCTCCACGGCAACTGCGGCAAACCCGGTGCCGGTGTCTCCTACAGCAAGCGATGGGGCATCAGCGACCCGAATGCGCTCGTCTATGTCCTCAATAGCGAAGCGAGCTGCCGACGAACCGTCGGCGAACTCGGCGACCGAGGCTGTTTCGACCGACCGGGTGCCGACGGGGCATCCGGCTTGCCGGGTCACGCAGAAACCTGGCAACGGCTGACGCGCGAATTCCGCCAGGAGGGACGTGCGATCGAGCCGATGGTGCTGCGCGCATCGGCGGGGCAGTGCATCACGGTCAACCTGCGCAACCACCTGAGCCCCGATCCGGCGGGCCGCGACGTGC
>JBGSTN010001106.1:0-5658 GCA_041736455.1 Burkholderiaceae bacterium
GGCTTCATCCACGTGCCGGCGTTACTCGCGATTGCGGCAGCAAGCGTCATGACGGCGCCGATGGGTGTACGCCTGGCCCACCAGCTGCCGATCGCGACATTGCGGATGATGCTGGCAGGTCTGCTGACGCTGCTGGCAGCGTACACGGCATGGAAGGTGATCTGAAGCCCGCTGGCCCATGCCCGCGCTATGCGGCGCGTGCATGCGCGGGCATCGTTCGCGCGCGCCAGAGCAGAAACACGCCGATCAGTATCATCGGCAACGACAGCCACTGCCCCATCGTCGCACCCAGGCCGAGATAACCGAGGAAGCTGTCGGGCTCCCGGGCGAATTCGGCGAGCGACCGGAAGACGCCGTAAAGCAGGAGTGCGAGTCCCGTTGCAGCGCCCCGGTTGCGCGGCTGTCGCGTGAATATCCAGAGTATGACGAACAGCAGCAGGCCTTCGCCAGCGGCCTGATAGAGTTGCGACGGATGCCTGGGCAGGCCGTCACCCGCTTGCGGAAAGACCATCCCCCACGGCACGGTCGTGACGCGACCCCACAGTTCGCCATTGATGAAGTTGGCGATACGGCCGGCGGCCAGTCCCAGTGGCGCCAACGGGGCGATGAAATCCGTGACGGCCAGGTACGGGAGTTTTCGATTGCGCGCGAACAGCGCGACCGCCAGCAGCACGCCGAGCAGGCCGCCATGGAAGGCCATGCCGCCTTGCCAGACCGCGAATACCTCGAGCGGGTGCGACAGGTAGTAGAGCGGCTTGTAGAAGAGACAATAGCCGAGACGCCCGCCCAGCACGACCCCGACCGCACCATAGAACAGCAGGTCTTCCACGTCGGCTGGCTTGAGACCGGACTGGTCCCGAAACATCGGCTTGTTCAGACGCAGCCGGCCCAGCACGAGGAAGCAGGCAAAGCCCAGCAGATACATCAGGCCGTACCAGCGGACGTGAAGGGGGCCGATGCTGAAAGCGATCGGATCGAAATTGGGATGTACGAGCATGATTTCCAGTGAGGATCGGGCGGTTGTAAGTCGCAGCGTCTTGTCGCGACCAGCCCCGCAAGACGGGCAATCGCACAGTGTAAACGCCTAGGCGACACCGCCGGACGGCGAGCAGGAAGCGACCACCGGTCTCAACGTGTTGGACGGGGGTCTGTCGCTGATCGGTGGCCTTGCGATGCGAGTTCAAAACGGCGAGCCTAGCCAGGCCGACCGCCCACATTCCGTTCGCACTCAACGCATGTCGTCCGAACAGTCACCACCACAATTGTCCGATCTTGCCATCAAGGCCGGATTGGCGTTGCATCGCTCGCGAAGTGGCAACCACTACAAGCTGAGCGCGCGCGACAAGGTGGAAGCGCTGACCGGCTCTCTGCTGCCGACCATACCCATCGTCGCCCTCTGTGCGCTGCTCGCTGCCCATATCGCCTGGGCACCGGAACGATCCACTTCGATCGCCGCCTGGCTGATCGTCATGCTGCTGCTCGTCGGGCTGCGGGCCTGGACACACCTCGGCATGCCCATCGCCAACAAGGGCAGGTCACGCAAGGCAGCCGGCAGCGACTGGGATTCATTGTTCAAACGAAACCTCGCGTACCTGATGGCAGGCGGCTTCGGCTGGGCGGCCTACGCGCTGCTGTTCATGCCGCACCTGGACGCGGCCGGACGATTGTCGATACTCTGCATCATGGTGTGCATGGCGACGAGCCTGATGATCACGACGCGCGTGGTCCCCTACTTCTCGAACATGATGACGGTGCTGCTGATCGCACCGTCTGCCGCGATCATGCTGCTGGGCGACGCGGACCAGGTGCCGTTGGCGACGCTCGCGTTCGCCTACATGGTGGCATTGATCGCGAGTTCGCACATCAACCAGCGTCGCGTCGCCGCTGCCATCGGCATGGCACGCATGCACGACCGTCTGATCGTCGATGCGGTACGCCAGCAGAAGAAGGTCGAATCGCTGAACGCCGAATTGCGCGATGCGCAGAATTCACTGATCGTCCTCAACCAGCAGCTCGAGGAACGGGTCAAGTTGCGCACGAGTCTCCTGCGTCGCGAGATCACCGAGCGCGAGGGCTACCAGAAACGACTGGAGGAAATCGCCAGCAGTGATCCACTCACAGGCCTCGCCAACCGCGCTCGCCTGGCGAGCACGATCGCACTGGAGCTGGATGCCGCGCTCGACGACAAATCGCACGTGGCCGTCTTCTTCATCGATCTCGACCGGTTCAAGGAAATCAACGACTGCATGGGCCACTACTCGGGCGACCGTGTGCTGGAGACCGTGGCGGTTCGCCTGAAGGAGAAGGCGGTGGGTGCGAGTTGCATCGCACGCTGGGGCGGTGACGAGTTCGTGATCGTCAAGGCTGTCGCGGTCGCTGATGAACGATCGCTGGAACTCTTCGCGGAAGAAATCGTCGCGGCCTTGAGCGAGCCGATCAAGATCGGCAGCGAGAAGGCCAAGATCGGGGCCAGCGTGGGCATCGCAGTGTTTCCCGAGCATGGCAAGGATCCGGAGTCGCTGATCAAGCATGCCGACCTCGCCGTCTACCAGGCCAAGGTCGGAGGACGAGGATGCGTGAGGCTCTTCCGGCCCGACTGGCAGCACCGCGCACGCGAGCGGATCCAGATGGTGCAGGCCCTCAAGGACGCCATCGAATCCGACACGCTGTTGCTGAACTATCAGCCGATCCTGGATCCCGTCACGGGGCGCGTGAGTTCGATGGAGGCGCTGCTGCGCTGGCATCATCCGGAGTTCGGGACGGTGTCGCCGGCGGTCTTCGTGGCGCTCGCCGAAGAAAGCGGCCTCATGGTGAGCCTCGGTAACTGGGTGCTGCGCCGCGCCTGCCTCGATGCCCGCCACATCGTCGGCCCGCACTGCGAACGCGTCGCGGTCAACGTGTCGGCGCACCAGTTCTCGCAAGGCGACTTCATGGCCGTGCTCGATGGCGCGATGCTGGACAGCGGGCTGGACGCAAGCGGCCTGGAACTCGAGCTGACGGAGACCGTCTACGCCCAGGATGCCAATCGCGTGCGAGAGACATTGCAGTCGATCCGACGACGCGGCGTCAAGATCGCAATCGACGATTTCGGCACCGGCTATTCGTCACTCGCCTATCTGCAGCGGTTCCCGGTCGACGTGCTGAAGGTCGACCGCTCGTTCGTGCGCGATCTCGGCACTGGCGGCGACACGATCATCGCGGCGGTCACGTCGCTGGCGCGCAGCCTGGGGGTCAGCGTCGTGGTCGAAGGCATCGAAACGACCGAGCAGTTGATTCACGTGCGCAACCTGGGCGCCGATCAGGTCCAGGGTTTCCTCTTCGCGCGACCCATGGCGCTGGAACCGGCGATCACCTGGCTGCATGGCAATCGGGTGGACGCCCTGCTCGCGATCGAGCCGGTCCTGGACATGCCGGCACTCGCCCACGGGTGACAGTCGAGCGTCAGGCCTGCCACACCCCGTGCCCGGCCTCGCGCAACCCGATCGCGAGCTCGACCTCCAGTTCGCATGCCGCCGCGTAAGGCATCGGGTTGTAGAACTCGTAGAGCGCCGGCAGCAGCCGCAACCCGTACTGCTGCACGAAACGATTGGCCTGGACGCCTGCCTTGTGACGATCGAACCGGCGCCGCGGATCCAGCCCTGTCGCACCCACGTAGAGAAACGGCAGATCCAGGCGACAGCCCTGGTTGGCCGCGCGGAATCTGGGCTCGTTCCAGACCGGATCCGATAGCTCGACCACGTAGACATGGTGATGATGCCGTTGCCGCCTTGTCATGATGTCGAGTCGCCGCGCAGCCTTGCCCCTGCCGATATAGCTGGACAATAGCCCGCCCGTGCCGCGGCCACCAGCCACTGTTGCCCGGCGATCGACAGTCGCGGCCTGTCGTTGGTGATTCGGCCATGACCACGGCGCGATCGTCGGTCGCTGCGGCCGGCCGACGTCACCGCGCTAGAATCTGCGCAATCACCAAGGAGAGAACATGGCGCAGAGCACTGCCCCGAACCGTCGTTCGGTCAACATCACCGAAGGCGTCGCGCGCGCCCCGAACCGATCGATGTACTACGCGATGGGTTACGAGAAAGCCGATTTCGCGAATCCGATGATCGGCATCGCCAATGGGCACAGCACGATCACGCCCTGCAATTCCGGCCTCCAGCCCCTCGCCGACGCGGCCGTCGAGGCGATCCGGGCTGCCGGAGGCAATCCGCAGACCTTCGGCACACCCACGATCTCCGACGGCATGTCGATGGGCACCGAAGGGATGAAGTACTCGCTGATCAGCCGCAAGGTGATTGCCGATTGCGTCGAGACGGCCGTCCAGGCGCAGTGGATGGACGGTGTGATGGTGATCGGCGGCTGCGACAAGAACATGCCCGGCGGCATGATGGGTATTCTGCGTTGCAATGTGCCGGCCATCTACGTCTATGGCGGGACGATCAAACCAGGTCGCTGGAAAGGGCAGGACCTCAACATCGTTTCGGTGTTCGAAGCGGTCGGCCAGTATTCGCAGGGACGCATGTCCGACGAAGACTTCGAAGGCATCGAACGACACGCGATCCCGGGCACCGGATCATGCGGGGGCATGTATACGGCCAATACGATGTCGTCGGCCTTCGAAGCGCTGGGCATGAGCCTGCTCGGGTCATCGACGATGGCAAACCCCGACCTCGAGAAGGTGGAGTCGACGGCCGAATCGGCGCGCGTCCTCGTACAGGCCGTTCGCAACAACCTGCGCCCGCGCGACATCGTCACGCGCGAGTCGCTCGAGAACGCGGTCGCGCTGATCATGGCCACGGGCGGTTCCACGAATGCCGTGCTGCACTTCCTCGCGATTGCCCATGCGGCAGGCGTTGCCTGGACGATCGACGACTTCGAACGAGTGCGTCAGCGGGTGCCGGTGATCTGCGACCTGAAGCCGTCCGGAACCTATCTGGCCACCGATCTGCATACCGCGGGCGGGATCCCGCAGGTCTTGCGGATCCTGCTCGATGCGGGCTTGCTGAATGGCGACTGCATCACCATCACCGGCCGCACGATGGCCGAAGAACTCGCGAACGTTCCGAAGCAGCCGAATGCGTCGCAGAAGGTGATCTTCCCGCTCGACAAGGCGTTGTACAAGCAGGGCCATCTCGCGGTGCTCAAGGGCAATCTGTCACCCGAGGGCTGCGTCGCGAAGATCACCGGCCTGAAGAATCCGAAGATCACGGGCCCGGCTCGCGTGTTCGACGACGAGCAGTCGGCCCTTGCCGCGATCATGGCAGGAAAGATCGAGGCAGGCGATGTGATGGTGTTGCGCTACCTCGGCCCCAAGGGTGCCCCTGGCATGCCCGAGATGCTGGCTCCGACGTCGGCACTGATCGGCGCCGGGCTTGGCGAATCGGTCGGCCTGATCACCGATGGCCGCTTCTCCGGCGGCACTTCGGGTCTCTCCATTGGTCACGTCTCGCCCGAGGCGGCTTCTGGCGGCACTATCGGTCTGGTGGAAGATGGCGACATCATCAACATCAACATCCCGGCCCGCAGCATGGTGCTGGAGGTGGCCGACAGCGTGCTGGCCGCCCGCCGCGTTGCCGTGGAAGCCCGTGGCTGGAAACCGCTGGATCGTCAGCGTCAGGTCTCCTTTGCCCTGCGCGCCTACGCCATGCTCGCCACCAGCGC
>JBGSTN010000032.1:0-5871 GCA_041736455.1 Burkholderiaceae bacterium
TCGCCCGTGAGCTGGCGGCGCGCGCCGGCAAGCCTGCTCTGCACCTGTCGATTCTTGGATCGAGGCGCCACAACACGTTCACCAATGGCAGCGTGGAGATATTCGACATGGCGGCTCAGGGCCGCCTGGACGCTTTCTTCCTCGGCGGCGGCCAGATCGACGGACAGGCCAACATCAATCTGATCGGAATCGGTGACTACCCTCGAGGCAAGGTACGTTGGCCCGGATCTTTCGGCTCGGCTTATCTGTACCATCTGGTGCCGCGGGTGATCCTGTTCCGGGAAGAACACACCTCCCGGGTGTTCGTGCCCAGGGTGGACTTCGTCTCGGCTGCCGGCCCGCGCGCCGAACCGGGTCACTATCGGCCCGGTGGTCCGCATGCACTGCTCACCGGGCGTTGCCGCTTTTCATTCGATCGTGACAGGCAGCGGTTCATCCTGCGCAGTCTGCATCGCGGTCAGACGCTCGAGACCGTCAAACTGGCGACCGGTTTCGACTTCGACATCGATGAACATCTTTGCATGACCCCCGAACCCGATGCCGCGACGCTGGCGATCCTGCGTGGGACGGTCCGGGATCAGATCGCAGAGACCTATCCTCGATTTGCCGAGACGTTCGGGACGGGTTGATCACCGGTTCTCGCGCGAGCCGGTCATGCCGAACCGACCGTCGCGGAGTGGATACGGCAACGCCATGTCGCTGATGGCGCGACAGCAATTCATGCTGCTAGAATGGTAGGCTGTTCCTCGATAGCTCAGTTGGTAGAGCGCCGGACTGTTAATCCGTAGGTCCCTGGTTCGAGCCCAGGTCGAGGAGCCAAGAAACACGAGGGTCGGCAGATTGACGATTGCTGACCTATTTTTTTGGGGGCCGGTGGGAAAAGATCTCGTGTCGACCGACTTCGTCAAGACGCCTGCTTCCGCCAACGACACTTCGGCCCCGATGTTTTCCCAATGTCGCGTACTTGCGCCAGGAAACCTTCCCGATCAACTCGCATCGATCGCACCCCGTCCGGCGGCGCATCCGTTTGCACGTATGTGGCGGACCAGATCACCATGTCTACCAGGACGGGCGCCAAGTCGATTCCCTTCTTCGCGAACCGATAGCTGAATCGCCGCGGGTCGTTGATGTCCTGCGCCCTGCTCACGATGTCGTTTGATTCCAGGCGTGCCAGTCGCTCCGACTACACGTTGATGGCGATCGCATCCTCCGCCATCAGAAAGATTGCCGCCTCAGGCCTAGATCTGGGTGCTGCAGCAGTTTGCCGACGGCGACGAGGCTTGCTCCATGGACGAGTGGACCATCCGCACCCCTTCGGCCGGCGTGGCCACCCTGCGATGGCCGAGTGGTTAAAGACGCGCGGCGGATGCATCACGTGGCACACGCTCTTCCACGATCCCCGTAAGTTCGCAGCGGCGCCGGCATGGCAGAATGAATCGACGCGGTCCGGGCGGTGCCACGGCCTGGCGAATCGGCCTCCACGCAGGGGTTCCGGGCCCGGCCAATCATCTCGCAGCCAGTCGCAGCAGACTGGCCCTCTCACGGGTATGTTCGTCGCGCGCCAAGAGCATCTCGATCGGGCCCGCATCGGACGCCTGGGCGCAGCGCCCGCCGTACCCGATCGGCGCTCACATTTGCAATGGGGTGACTTTCATCCCCTGCAACGATGCCCCGACTTCGAGCCCCGCATTGGCCAGCACGAAGCCGACAACCGGCGCGCGCATCGACGTCGTGTCGATGCTGCCATTGGCTCCGATATTTGCAACGGACACGGTTGCATCCACGCCGGCCGTCCAGCCGTTACTGCTGCGAAACGTTTCAAGCGCCTCGTCTGTCGTGAACATGTAGACGATCGCCTTGGACTGCGCGCCCGCCTGCCAACCGACCGAACCGACGGAGACACTGTAGTAGCGCCGCGCGCTGTCGTCTGACCGCAAGACGCCGCGCCCATATTCGGCGCCGACGACGAAGCTGCCGCCGACCACGGCAGGAAACACCAGGATGCCCTTGGACCTCGCGCCGATCTCGCGGGCGCCCGGTACTTCGCTGTAGAGCCTGGACAACGTGGTATCGGTCTGTGAATCAATCGTCGCCTTCGATGTCGCGACGCTGCTTCGACCATCCGGGGAGGTGGTCGTGCAGGCGGCCAAGGCAACACCACACACGGCCAGAGCAGCACTGATGGTCATTCGACGGAGTGGGTTTGCAGACATGTTTCGATTCCTTTTTTTGTGAACTCGATCTTCGATGGGGAACTCCGGTAGTTCTCGGTAGACGATGGGGTGACGACTGACAGCCTATGCAACGCGTTCGCAACACTGAAAAGCATCGCGATCAAACCTGCCATCGCATTGCCCGGCCGAGCGTGAAACTTACGCGGTACCGCCGCCACGTTGGGCGGCGTAGTGGCCAAGCGTTGCCCGTGTCCCCCTCTTGAGAGCATGGACCGTGCCTGCTTTGTGAGAGGCGCTTCCTGCCCGTGACCCGCCCGCAGACGCAGTTTCGACTGCAACGCGAGTCGTGCATTGCGCAAGCGTCAGATAATCACCTGTGACGAAATGGATGCTCCATCCGCACCGGCGTCCGTAAGGCCGCGGCGATAGTGGGCACATTCTGTGCTGCACAGCGCCCTGCGAAGGGCGGCACGATCGCGTTCATCGATCGAGTCGATTCGAACGAAATCCGACACGGAGAACACCATGAAGATCAATCGAACGGGCTCTGCCGCGTGGTCCGGCGGCATCAAGGATGGCAAGGGTTCCATTTCCACCGAAAGCGGCGCACTGAGGGCGTATCCGTACGGCTTTTCTAGCCGCTTCGAAGGCGTGGCGGGCAGTAACCCGGAAGAACTGCTTGGCGCAGCGCATGCGGCTTGCTTCACGATGGCGCTGTCGCTGATCCTCGGGGAGGCGAAGCTCACGGCCGAGGAGATGAACACCGTGGCGCGAGTGACGCTCGAACAGGTCGATGGTGGATATGCGATCAACGCCGTACACCTGACGCTGAAGGCCAAGGTACCAGGCGCAGACGAGGCCACTTTCAAGGAACTCGCCGAGAAAGCGAAGGCCGGATGCCCTGTTTCGAAACTGCTCGATGCCACCATCACGCTCGAGGCAACACTCGAAGCATGAGGGTTCGCTCATCTGCGCAAAACGTCCCGGGATCCTCGAGGCCAGACGAAGAATTCGTTTGCCGGTAGTCGCTGCTATTGTTGAGGGAGGTCACGATCCTTTTCATGGCACTCATCAGGGAGGCGCACAACGATGCCCATCACCAGGGGATACAAGCAATTGCTGAGCGAGACACAGGCTCGCGTGCGGACGTTGTCGATGGAAGAAGCGAAAGCACGTCATGGCGATACGGATGTCGTGTTCGTCGACATCAGGGATGTCAGGGAACTCGAGCACGATGGCATGATTCCCGGCGCCTTCCATGCCCCTCGTGGCATGCTCGAATTCTGGGTGGATCCTGAAAGTCCCTACTACAAGGAGATCTTCGGCTCGGGAAAGGAGTTCATCCTCTATTGCGCGGGGGGTTGGCGATCCAGCCTGGCGACCGCTGCACTGCAGGACATGGGCCTGGATCCGGTCTGTCATATCGATGGCGGGTTCAAGGCGTGGAAAGACGCAGGTCATCCCGTTGCCGAGAAGAGCAAGCACAAGGGGTGAGCGCGCTGGGATACCCGGGCCGTACCGCCCATCGCACACGACGAAACCGCGATGATGCTTGCGGCGTTGAAACCGCCGACACGTTCGCGGCCAGTGATCGCGATCATCGGCATCAACGACGCAACGGAGGCGACCGACTACCTGACCCCGTTCGGCATTCTGAAGCGAGCCGATGTCGCTGACGTCACCGCACTGGCCACGCAGCCCGGCCCCGTCATGCTCTATCCTGCGCTGAAAGTCGAGCCACAGGCAACGGTGGCGCGATTCGATCTGCTGCATCCGGACGGGGCCGACTAGGTGATCGTCCCGGCGATGAGCCGCGACGACGATCCGGTGGTGATGCAATGGCTCGGCAGCCAGGCGGCCAAGGGTGCGATCGTCATCGGTGTCTGCGCCGGCGCCAAGGTCGTCGCCGCTGCCGGATTGCTCGAAGACGAGCGAGCGACCACGCACTGGTACTTTCTGGACGAGTTGCGCAACGCACATCGGTCGATTCGATACGTCGCGGATCGGCGCTTCGTGGCCGATCAGGGAGTCGTCACGACCACAGGCATCACGGCATCGATGCCGATGACATTGACGTTGATCGAGTCGATCGCCGGCAAGCGCAAGGCTCAAGCGGTGGGCCGCGAACTCGGTCTTGTGTCCTGGGACGCGCGTCACGACAGTGACGCGTTCGGCGTCACGCGCCCGTTTGCGATGACCGTCATGCGCAACCGCCTGGCGTTCTGGAATCATGAACGACTCGGCATCGAAGTGTCATCGGGCGTCGACGAAGTGTCGCTCGCGTTCGTCGCAGACGCCTGGTCGCGTACCTATCGATCGAGCGTGCGAACGTTCGCCCGCACCAGCGGCGCACTCGATACGGCGGGCGGCCTGCGACTGCTACCTGATGAAGTTTCGACTGACTGGCCTGCCTCGAGACGGATAGGCGGACTCGACGGCAATGGATCGGCGAATATTCTTGACGAAGCCCTGGCCGAAATCACGAAACGCTACAGAACCGATACGGCCGATGTGGTCGCGATGCAACTCGAATACCCTGGGCGTAGTGTCTCGCGATAACCCTCGGCTGTCGCAAGACGCCTCTGTTCAACGAAGCGCGCTGGCGTGCAGCCGGTCTCGATCGCGAAGACGCGCGCAAAATGCCGAGGGCTCATATGCGCCCGGCCGGCCAGCGTGTCGACCGACAAGTCCTCATTCAGATGCGTGACTATCCATGCGACGAGATCGCGCATCCGATCGCCGGCTGCGGCCTGGGCTTCGAGCGTGGGGCTCGACGGCGACTGTTCTCCACCTCGCAGCATGGGCAACGCCAGTGTGCGTGCGATCTCCATCGATACCGCACGACCAAGGTCGTCCTCGACCAGCGCCAGGGCGAGCTCGATGCCCGTGGTGACGCCCGCCGACGTCCACACGGGGCCGTCACGAACGTATATTCGCTCGCGTTGCACCCGCACCTGAGGTCGTGCGGCCTGGAGTCGGTCGCAGACACGCCAGTGGGTCGTGGCATCGCGGCCGTCGAGCAATCCCGCTGCGGCGAGCGCGAATGCCCCGCTGCAAACGCTGGCGATGCGATGGACAGGTGATAGCTGCCGGGACGCAATCGTTCGGCCTTGCTGAAGACGCTGGCGGGACCCGCGACGTCGATCGCCTCGACACCATCGAACACGACCAGCACGATGTTGCGGGACGAAACCGAGGTATCGAAAAAGGCGTCTTCCAGTTGGTGGCGAGGTGGGGAATTCACTCGTCGGGTCAGGGTGAAGGCAGGGTTCGACGATTTTGCGACGCGGAGCGCATCTCGAGGGAAATAGGGATTGCTCACATCATGGGCGTCGGCCGATATTGTCCGGCGGCCCTGATGGAAACCACTTTCACCGATTCGCAGTAACGTTCCACGCAGCGAAACAAACCGACATCGTCGATCTTGAGGCATGCTTGCGGATGTCTTCGGGCGTCGTGCGCCCATATCGGCCGCGCACTGCCCGATGCCGCACCAGCATAGGCAGTCCACGCGAACGTGATCGATGACTTGACATTCAGACACTGGCTCACGCTGCACGGCATGATCACGTCGCTGGCCGTGCTTGCCTACGTCGTCAGTGCGCAC
Source organism: Burkholderiaceae bacterium (assembly GCA_041736455.1). GTDB lineage: Bacteria > Pseudomonadota > Gammaproteobacteria > Burkholderiales > Burkholderiaceae_E > JAUIAI01. Next base: position 5,782 of record JBGSTN010000032.1, read on the forward strand.
GTCCTGCAGCAGCGTCGTCAACCCACTGCCGCGATCGCATGGATGCTGTTCATCGTGTTGCTGCCTTATCTGGCACTCCCGTCGTTTCTG
>JBGSTN010000045.1:0-2832 GCA_041736455.1 Burkholderiaceae bacterium
AGGGCAACCTGGATCTCTCGACGCGCACCGAGCACACGGCTTCGGCGCTGCAGCAGACTGCCGCCACGATGGCGCAACTGTCCACCGCCGTGCGCGAGAACGCCACCTCGGCGCAACAGGCCGAACAGGTCGCCGACGACGCCTGGGCGTTGGCACAGCAGGGCGGCGAGGCGATGGACGACGTCGTGCGGACGATGACAACCATCAACGATCAAGCCCAGCGTATCCGCGAGATCATCGGTGTGATCGACGGCATTGCGTTCCAGACGAACATCCTGGCGTTGAATGCGGCCGTCGAGGCCGCGCGCGCCGGAGAACAAGGTCGTGGCTTCGCCGTCGTTGCACAGGAGGTACGCGCACTGGCCGGCCGCAGCGGAACGGCCGCCAAGGAAATCCGCGATCTCATCGGTGTTTCGGTGCAGCAGATCGACGACGGCTCCGGCAAGGTCAAGCATGCCGGCGAGACCATGCACAGGATCGTCGGTTCGATCGAGCAGGTCTCGACCCTGGTCACCGAGATGTCCACGGCGAATGCGCAACAGTCATCGGGCTTCGACGAAGTGAACTCAGCCGTGGGTCACATGGATCAGTCGACCCAGCAGAACGCCGCACTGGTCGAAGAAGCGGCCGCCGCCGCCGCATCGCTCAGATTGCAGTCTGCCGAATTGCTGAAGTCGATCGAATACTTCAAGACCGCTTGATGTCGGCAAAGATGGGGGGTCAGGTCTCCCATTCAACATCGGGGGTCAGGTCTCCCATTTCCCTATCGGCCTGCAACGACAGGGCCAGGTCTCAAATCTCCCAATCCACCTCGGGCTCTCCCATTCGTCGTGTGAATGAAGGGCTGGATAGTCGCAGTGAGACCTCAACCATCATTGCGTCAATTACGAACGAACAGATAGAGGCCTACAGCGAGTTCGAATGCGGCGGCTTCACGGCGCCACCGCCTCCGCGACCAACGCGGCTATGATCTTCGCAAGGCTCGCAATCGGAGCACATGTCGGAATTCGGTGGCGCTGCGCCAGGAAATCGATATCGTTGTAGCCGAGCCAGACCTGGTTCTCGGCGTCTTCCCAGACAAGTGCCTTCAGCGGCAGGTCGATTCCCGCTGTCTGCGCGCATTCAATGAATGGCGTGCCACCTTGCGGATTGCCGAAGATAAGAAGTTCGGTGGGGCGCAATGTCATGCCGACATTGGCCGCGCCCGCTGCGTGATCGATGCGCGCAATCAATGTCAGGCCACGATCCAGCACGATCGATTCGAGACGGTTCATTGTGGAATGCGCGCTGTATGGACTCTTGACTGTGACAAGTCCATCGGCTGCCGACGCCCAAGGCGCAACGAACGCCAGGATCAAACAAGCGAGGTGCCTTGAGTACTTCATGGTGTGACCTCCGCGGGACTGGTAAGACTCGAGATCGCTTTGAGATTGCCAAGGCGCTACGGTCACGCGTGTGGATTTCAGGTTCTTGGCCGGGCCACATCACCGAAGTCACACATCCACCACGCAGGTGAAAAGGTCCGAGGCACCCAAGTGAGTCCAGGATTCGTTGCCTGCCAGTGACATGCTCGTCGGCGAATCGACCAACCTCATCGTGCAATCGATCTCGGGCCAGATTCGACGATTGCCGCGTTGATCGCGCATCTGATTATTCACGCGCAGGGCGACAGGACTTCGAGTTCTTCGCGGGATCCCATGACAATCGGGCTCCCCTGTCGCGCAAACTGGGAATGAGAGACCTGACCCCATCATCGCGGGAAATGAGAGACCTGACCCCAGGAAAGGGAGACCTGACCCCATCCGCCATCCGCGAGGGCGGGCGACTGCAGAATGCCGCGTGCGGCGCAGCAAACGTCGTACCCGTGGCCAGGCGTCCGGAGGAAGGAACCATTTCCGTACGGATTTGAAACCAACCCGGCCTGCCGCCGTCGAACAACCGGGAAGTCCTTCTATCCCGCGATGCCGACGAGATGAAATCCCATGAATGCCGGTACATGCGATAAGTTCTTTCCTCGATGCTCTCAACATACCTTTCCTGGATCCGCGCGGAACGCCCATGACGACACTGACCCTGCATTACCACCCGCTCTCGTCCTATTGCCACAAGGTCCTTATCGCGATCGATGTGCTCGACATCGACATCGAGAAGCGATTGCTGAATCTCGGCGATCCCGACGAGCGCGCTGCGTATCTGAAGCTGTGGCCCATGGGCAAGATGCCATTGCTGGTGGTGGACGACGATGTGACCATTCCGGAGTCCAGCATCATCATCGAATACCTGCAGCGTCACTATTCCCACGTGCCTCCCACCCTGATACCGGTCGATCCGGACGAGGCGCTGACCGTGCGTTTGTGGGATCGCCTGTTCGATCAGTACGTAATGACGCCGATGCAGGTCTTCACCGCCGACCTTCTTCGCGTCGAACACGAGCGCGACCCCCGTGTCGTGGCGCAGGCGCGAGATAGTCTGGCAACGAGCTATGCGTTGATCGATCATCACCTCGACGGTCGAACGTGGGTTGCCGGTGATTCGTTCAGCATGGCCGATTGCGCGGCTGCGCCGGCTCTTTTCTACGCGAGCACCTATGTCCCCCTTTCATCGGAACACGCGCGGCTGATCGCCTACTTCGAACGATTGATGGATCATCCCCCTGTCGCTCGCACGATCGACCACGCCCGGCCCTGGTTCAAGCACTACCCTGGGCGAAGCGGGCTGTCGCGACGTTTCTTCGACCCGGAGGACCGCTGAGATGGCGTCGGATGCCTCGCACCGACCGCCGCTCAACTTCGGCGCGATGCCGCATCAGCGCAGGTTCGGCGCGGCCTCGGT
>JBGSTN010000048.1:0-1624 GCA_041736455.1 Burkholderiaceae bacterium
GGCGAGCAATGGCACCAGCACGGGCGCCGCGATCAGGTGCGGTATCAGCGCCACGGCCATGGGCGCCTCGGCGATTGCACCGGCCATCAGGACCGGTCCCGTTCGATGGGCGCCTGCATGGCCGGCTCATCGTGATGTTCAGGAGGCCGACCAGGCTCGTCGAGTTCGATCAGCCCTGCGCCCGGCAGACCGCGTCCCGCGTCGACGTGGTCGCTGCCGGTCTCGTGGCGGGCGCGCAGCGCGAGTTCGACGATGAAGCCCGTCATCGCGAAGCCGATCACGATGGCCGTGAGGACCAGCGCCTGCGGGAGCGGATCGGCGAAGATGTCCTGGGTTTCGAGCAGGATCGGTGGAGCCGCCGGTTGCAGTCTTCCCATCGCGAAAATGAAGAAATTCACCATGTAGCCGAGCAGCGTCAGCCCGATGATGACCGGAAAGGTCCGGCCGCGCAGGATCAGGAAGATGCCGCACGACGTCACGACGGCCAGTGCCGTCGCCACGAGCAATTCCATCAGGAACTCCCTCCGGCATCGTCGGGACGAACAGGCCGGCCGTGCGACACACGCGTGAGTGTCAGGACCATCAGCATCGTGGCGCCGACGACCACCAGGAAGACGCCGAGATCGAACGCTGCCGCAGACGCCAGCCCGACCTCGCCGAGCCAGCCCAGCACGGGATGCGCGGTGTGGCTGGTGAGAAACGGAAAGCCGAACAGGAAACTGCCGATCCCTGTGGCGGCAGCGATCAACAGGCCGATGCCGGCGACGCGATCGAAACGAATCGGGATCCTCGCCTCCATCTGCTGGTTGCCGAAGGCCATGTACTGGACCAGCAGCGCGACCGAAACGACCAATCCGGCAATGAAACCGCCACCGGGTGCGTTGTGTCCGCGCAGGAAGATGTAGACACCGACCAGCAGCGCGATCGGGAGCAGCCAGCCCGCGATGACGCGCAACATCAACGGGAATGCGTCCGTGATCCACGGCTTGCCATCGGCAGCCCGTTCGCGCCGCATGACCTGCAAGCCGTCGAGCAACGCAAAGACACCCAGCGCCGCGATGCCGAGCACGGTGATTTCGCCCAGCGTGTCGAAACCCCGGAAGTCGACGAGAATCACGTTGACGACATTGCGTCCGCCCCCCTCGGTATAGCTGCGTTCGATGTAGAACCAGGCCAGCGACGAAGGGTCGCGCGTCATCGCGGCCCACGCCAACCAGCCGACGCCCAGTCCGCATGCCACCGCGACCGCGCCGTGCAGATACTTGCGAACCGGATGACAGTCGATCGTATCGTTGCGCAGCGGCAGCAGGGCCAGGCCCATGAACAGCAGCACGGTCGATACCACTTCGACCGATACCTGCGTCAGCGCCAGATCGGGCGCCGAGAATCGCACGAACGCGAGCACCAGGCACAAACCCACGACCGAGGATGCGATGATCATTCGAACGTGGTCGCGGCGCCATGCGACGGCAGCCAGCGCGCCGGCGATGGCCGCCGCCCAGACCATCCAGTCCAGCACTTCCGTTGGCAACAGCGGCAGGCTGCCGGGGCCGACTCTGCCGTACGGCGCGATCGGCCCGATCGTCAGCACGAGGACCGGCGCAACGACCAGGAAGCCGAAGAT
>JBGSTN010000084.1:0-4534 GCA_041736455.1 Burkholderiaceae bacterium
GGCATCGTGCGGTCGACCTTCAACGAATGCGGCGATGCCGAACCCGGCGACCGGATCGGTCTGCCGAGTCGGTGCACAATGCAGGTCGCGTCCAATCCATCCGAACCCGTTCGACGGCCAGGACGAGCCCGGACGACGAAGCATTCGAGCCATCTACCCAGTCAGTATCATCGGGCAAGCGATCAATATGAACCGGGAATTCCTCGAGGCCAATGCGCATTCGCTGGTGTCGAGCAAGGCATCGAGCGCCATTGCGCCTTTGCTGGGACTGGCCACGATCTGGTCGATCGCCCTGGGATTGCATCTGACGCCGGCCCTCTTTTCCGCGCTCGTGGTCATGGGCGTCACGACCGCCTGGGTACATCGGCTGCGCGGAAAAGCAGGTGATTCGACCGGGCTTCGGATCTTCATCCTGGTGCTGATGCTGTTGCTCGGCATCGTTGCCGCCTACCTGTTGACCGATCGAATCCATGTCGCATCGAAGGCCAGCAACGGATTCGATGGCGTGCTCTCGCAGATCGACGTGGCCCTCGAAACGCTGCCGACGATACTTCCGACATGGATCGCGTCTCATCTGCCAGCCACCCGAGACGCGTTGCAACACCTGGCGAAGACGGTGTTTCGCGAAAATGTCGCCACCGTCCAGCTCTGGGGCCAACATACCGTCCGAGGGATCGGCTATGTGCTGATCGGTGGCGTCATCGGCGCACTGTTGTCCGTCCATCCGGGTCGGCCGCCCGGCGAACAGTTGCCGGTACTGGCGGCGTTCACCCGAACGCGCGACGATCTGGTCGGCAGCTTCATGTCGGTCGTGTTCTCGCAGGTCAAGATCTCCCTGATCAATACCTGTCTCACGGCAATCTTCCTGGTCGGCATCGTGCCCTTGCTGGGCCCGCCGCTTCCGATGGCACCGATGCTGCTGCTCATCACTTTCGTGGCCGGCATGTTGCCCGTGATCGGCAATCTGATCTCCAATACCGTCATCGTGCTCGTCAGCCTCGCCCATGCGCCCCTGATTGCCGCGCTCGCGCTCGCATGGCTGGTCGTGATCCACAAGCTCGAATACTTCCTCAACGCGAAGATCGTCGGCAGCCGGATCCGTGCCAGCGCGTGGGAAATCCTGATCGTCATGCTGATCATGGAGGCCGCCTTCGGCCTGGCCGGCCTGATCAGCGCGCCGATCATCTATGCGCACGGCAAGAAACTGCTGTTCGACCACGGCTTGATCGAATGAGCCGGCCGATCGGGTCACTCCCGCATGGATGGCCGATCGGTCGTTGGTAGCTTCCGGTCAGAGGTTGTGCGCCAGTTGCGCCGCCAGATCGTGCAAGGTCCGATAGCACGGCAACACGCTCGCGACGCTGGCATTGGGCTCACGACCTTCGCGAATGGCGGCGAAGAACTCGCGATCCTGCAATTCGATGCCGTTCATCGATACGTCGACCTGGGACACGTCGATCGGCGCGTCCTTGCCGTCGACGAGATCGTCGTAGCGCGCCACGTAGGTGCCGTTGTCGCCGATGTAGCGGAAGGTCGTCCCCAGCGGCCCGTCGTTGTTGAAGCTGAGTGATAGCGTGCAGATGGCACCGGTACTCGACTTGAGCTGGATGCTCATGTCCATCGCGATGCCCAGCGTGGGGTGGATGGGCCCCTGGATCGCATTGGCCTGCACGATATCGCCACCGGTCTGATACGCGAACAGATCGACCGTGTGCGCCGCATGATGCCAGAGCAGGTGGTCGGTCCAGCTTCGCGGTTCGCCGAGCGCATTGATGTTGCTGCGCCGGAAGAAATAGGTCTGTACGTCCATCTGCTGGATGGCGAGGCGGCGTTCGGTCACCAGGCGATGGATGTACTGGTGGCTCGGATTGAACCGTCGGGTATGGCCGACCATCGCGACGAGGCCGGTCCTGTGCTGGGCCTCCACCACCGCCTCGGCGCCGGCCAGGCTGTCGGCCAGCGGAATCTCGACCTGCACGTGCTTGCCGGCGTAGAGGCAGGCCAGCGATTGCTCGGCATGCATCTGCGTGGGCGTGCAGAGGATGACGGCATCCACCTCGCGTATCGCAAGGCTTTCGGTGAGATCGGTCCCGGCATGCGTGATGCCGTACTGCCTGGCAACGGCACGGGTCTTGTCGAGGTCGCGGCCAACGACGGACACGACTTCGACGTCGGGAATCTGGCGGATGCCGTCGAGATGCTTGGTGCCGAAAGCCCCCGCACCGACCAGTGCGACCTTGATGTTCTTGCTCATTGACGATTTTCCAGGATCAGATGACCGACCGCCGTATTGCTGGCCGGTACGTGGTAGAAACGATGCGCGACGACAGGCTTCGCGCCGCCCTGGACGTCGGCCATGGCGCCACGGGCGATCAGCCACATCACCAGTTCGATGCCCTCCGAGCCCGCCTCGCGCACGTAGTCGATATGGGGCACGGTGGCGAGGTCGGCCGGATCGGCGATCAGTCGATCGAGGAAGCGCTGGTCCCACTCGCGATTGATCAATCCTGCACGGGGGCCCTGGAGCTGATGACTCATGCCACCGGTTCCCCAGATCTGCACCTTGAGGGGCGCATCGAACGACTCGACTGCACGCGCGATCGCCTGGCCGAGCATGAAGCATCGGCGCCCGGACGGTACAGGATACTGCACGACGTTGACCGCGAACGGAATGACCGGGCACGGCCAGGCGAGAGGCGTGCCGCACATCAGCGACAGCGGCACGGTCAGGCCGTGATCCACGTCCATGCGATTGACCACCGTCAGGTCGAATTCGTCCTGGATCACGCTGTGCGCGATATGGGCGGCCAGTTCGGGATGGCCGATCACGGTCGGTACCAGACGTCGGCCCCAGCCTTCGTCGGCTGGGGCGAATTCAGCCGCCGTGCCGATCGCGAACGTGGGGATCATGTCCAGGCTGAACGCGGTGGCATGGTCGTTGAAGACCAGGAAGATCACATCGGGCGGGTCGTCGGCCAGCCATCGCTTGGAGAACTCGTAACCGTCGAAGACGCGTTGCCAGTACGGCTCGCGGTGCTTGCCCTGATCGAGCGCCGCGCCGATCGCGGGCACATGGGAGGTATAGACGCTGGCCGTGATGCGCGCACTCACGATTTTTCTCCGACGTAACGATTGCCTTCGATGGATCGCCCGCCATTGAGCATCATCTCGCGATATTCGGCCTCGCTCATGCCGGTCATGCTGCCTGCCATCTGCTGGAAGCTCAGGCCGTCAGTGGCGCCGATCTTGGCCAGGAAATAGATGTTGCCGCCGAGCGCGATGCAGCGATTCAGGTCGCGCGCCATGACGGCCTGCTTCTGGTCTTCGGTCATCGGCCATTCGTCGAGATAGGCGCGTTCGCCGGCCTTGAACCGGAGGCGATTCTCGGCCGTCATCAGCGACATGCAGAACTGGTTGAGGTGATAGCCCTTGCGGGCCTGGTCGGTGTCGAAGATCGTGGTGCCTGGAATGTCCAGGTAGGATTTTTCGAGGGCCATCGTTCAGACCTCCTCGGGCCAGTACAAGCGCATCGGGTTGTCGACCAGCAGTTTGCGCTGAGACGCTGCGGTCGGAGCGATATGCGGAATGAAATCGACCAGCAGCCCGTCGTCGGGCATGTGGTCCTTCAGGTTCGGGTGCGGCCAGTCCGTGCCCCACAGGACCCGATCGGGAAACGTCTCGACCAGGCGGCGGGCGAACGGGACGACATCCCGATAAGGAGCCGTTTCGCCAGCCAGTGCCTTGGGTCCGGTGACGCTGAGCCGTTCCGGGCAGCTGACCTTGCTCCAGATGTTCGTATGCTCGCGCATCATGGCGACGAAGCGTTCGAACTGCGGACCGTCGACCGGCAGGGTGACATCGGGACGACCCATGTGGTCGACGACCACCGTGGTCGGCAACGCGACGAAGAAGTCCCGGAGTTCGGGCAGATCGACGGCTTCGAAATAGATCACGACATGCCAGCCGAGCGGCGCAATACGGGCAGCGATCTCCATCAGCTCGTCGCGTGGCGTGAAGTCGACCAGCCGCTTGACGAAATTGAAGCGCACGCCCCTGACACCGCTGTCGTGAAGGGACTGCAGTTCGGTATCGGTGATGCTGCGCCGTACCGTCGCGATACCGCGTGCCTTGCCGTTCGAATGCAGGAGGGCATCGACGAGGGCACGGTTGTCCGCGCCATGGCAGGTTGCCTGGACGATCACGTTGCGCGCAATGCCGAGATGATCGCGCAAGGCGAACAGTTGCTGCCTGGATGCGTCGCAAGGCGTGTACTTCCGCTCGGGCGCATACGGGAACTCGGCGCCGGGCCCGAAGACATGGCAATGGGCGTCGACTGCGCCATCCGGCAATCGGAAGCGGGGGAGGGACGGACCGGCATACCAGTCCAGCCAGCCAGGCGTCTTGGTGAAGGATGTCGTGCTCATCGTGTGCGCTCGTGCAGGGGTCGACGGGGCATTCAGTCGATGTATTTGAGACCGGCCTTTTCGAGCGGCCCGCGCATGTTGTACATGTCCAGGCCCAGCACGCCGGCGGC
>JBGSTN010000097.1:0-4489 GCA_041736455.1 Burkholderiaceae bacterium
CTCCCGAACCCACACCGGAACCAACTCCCGAAGCCACACCGGAACCGACGCCCGAGCCAACACCCGAACCGACGCCAGAACCCACTCCAGTCGAGGAAACCATCCCACTCGAGACACCCACTCCGACGCCCACTCCGACGCCCACTCCGACCCCGACGCCGGGGGCGGCTGCACCGCCGCTACAGACCTACAGTGCCAGCCTCACCTGCGCGACGGGCGAACCGCTGGGGCCGACCAACGTCCGTTCCATCGTCTACAACAGTGGCCAGTTGTCGATCACCGACGGCACGAACGACCGAATCGCCAGCGCGGCCGGGATCTGGGCCAGTGAAACGGCCACGTCCAGCACCACGTATTCGGCCGCAACGGCCGGCGGCGTGATGAGCCGCATCATCCTGGTCGTGCAGAGCGATGGTCGATTGATCGGCGGCGGGATGATCGGGACATCCGCAGTCGACACGGTTCGTTGTGGCGTCTCGCTCGACGGACAGCGCAAGGAGGTTTTCTACCCGACCGGTGAAACGACGTTCGCATGGCATTCGGCGACGCTCGCTGCGAATTGTCAGGAAGTCGTGAAGACGACCACGTCCGAGCGCGGCCCGATCGTGGCCTCGACGATCACCTTCGTGGCCGGCGGGGGATTCTCCATCACGCCGGCGACACTGGCCAGTGCCTTCCCCAGCGCGGCCGTGTTCGCCACGACCGGGTTGATGACCACCAATGCGACGGGCTTCGGTGCGACGGTGACGCAGCCGCTGGGCGAAGGAACGGTGACATGGGCCATCAACATCCGGCCGACCTACACGTTCCTCAGCGCTTTCCGGACCGATCTCGACCTGACCGGCGAACGAACGACCACCTGCGTGCCGCAATGAGTCTGTAGACGCGCGCGTCGGCCGGCGACGAATCGGTACCCTGCAGGTCAGTCGATGCCGAACAGGACGCCACCGCCACGCGCCAATGACGCGGCGGCGGTGCGCGTCTCGACACCAAGTTTCTGGTAGATATGCTCCAGGTGCTTGTTGACCGTTCGAGGGCTCATGCTGAGGATGTCGGCGATGTCCCGATTGGTCTTGCCATGGGCGACCCACATCAGCACCTCGGCTTCGCGTGGCGTCAGGCTGGGCAGGGTACGAATGACCCCGAGGCCGAGCGCGAAGATCGCGACGCCGTGGCTGGGCGGAGCCACCAGGCGCGCCTTGATCGTCAGCCCTGCCGCGTCGAATTCGAATGCGGTCGGTCGATCGACCGGCCCGGTGGCCAGGTGATGCTGCAGTTGCGCCGTGCATCGCTGCAGGCGGGCATCGATCGCAGCTTGTGTCGACTGCTTCTGGCCCAGCAAGGTGACCACCGCCGCGTTCGACCAGATCAGTCGATCGTCCATCAGCGCGATCAGGGGCGTCTCGGACGCATTCACGGCTTCGCGTGTCGATTTGACCAGCCCGGCCACTCGCATGTGGGCACGAAGTCGTGCGATGACTTCCGGGGCCACCAGGGGTTTCGCCAGATAGTCGTTCGCGCCCGATTCGAATCCCTTGACGATATCGTCGGTTTCGTCCAGGCCGGTCATGAAAAGGATCGGCAGGTGCGGATGGTCCGAGCGCAGTCGGGCGCAGAGCTCGAATCCGTCCATGCCGGGCATCAGCGCATCGAGCAGGACGCCATCGGGCTCGGCGTGGCCGATCAGATCGATCGCTTCGAGCGCGTTGGCCGCACACATGACGGTGATGCCGGCCTTGGTCAGAATGTGGGTCAGCAACTCCCGTGTGTGCGGATCGTCATCGACGACGAGAACCGTCGTCATCCATTGGGTTTCAGCATTCATCGCGTAGTGCCTGCATCACGGATTCCCGGAAGGCCGTTGCATCGTGCCGGGCGAGATCGACCATGCTCTGCGCCCATTCGGCGTGCGCCGGGTTGTGGTCGGCATGGTCGATCAGCGTCGCGTTCAATGCGGCCATTCGACCTTGCGAAGAAAGCGCGAGCAACTCGCGCAGCAACGCTGGATCGCCGGGTGCAGCCGCCTGCGCGCTGTCGCGCGGCCACGCCAGCGTTGCGTCGCGTTGCCATTGCAGTCCCAGCGCCGATCCGATCTGGTCGTAGAGATCCGCACGTCGGATCGGCTTGGCGATGAATGCCGTTACCAGGGCGTTGTCGGCAACCGGGTCGCGGTCGCGGTGCGCGTCGGCCGACGTGATGATCACCGGCACCTTCAAGCCGGCCTCACGCATTTCGCGGCACAGCGTCATGCCGTTGCCATCGGGCAGATTGAGGTCCAGCAGGATCAGCCCCGGCACGTGGATCCGCAGTTGCGCACGCGCTTCCTTGAGCGAACCCGCCTCGCTCAGTCCGAAATCCAGCGGGCCCAACATGCCTGTCAGGACGCGGCGATGCTCGATCGTGTCGTCGACGATGAGTATGTCGACGCGCGGCCCGTCGTATCCGGCGAGGGTGAATGCGGCCGCAGGCTCGAGGTCGTCGATAGGGGCCGGTGCGTATACACGGACGCGGAATTCACTGCCCTTGCCCGGCAGGCTCGACAAGGTGACGTCGCCGCCCATCAGGTCGACCAGCAGCTGGGTGATCGTGAGCCCGATTCCGATGCCGTCCCGATTGACGTCGACACGTTCGAAGGGCGCGAAGATCCTCGTCTGGTCGGCTTCGGCAATGCCTGGGCCGGTATCGCTCACCGACACGGTGAGCAGGTCGTGGGCATGGGACGCCGTCACGAGCACCTTTCCGCGATCGGTGAACTTGATCGCGTTGCCGATCAGGTTGATCAGCACCTGGCGCAGGCGCTTGGCATCGGCACGCACGATCCGGGGAAGATCGCGATCGAACTGGAGGTGGAAGGTCAGTCCCTTGGCGTCTGCCGAAGGTTCGAACATCTGCATCACCTGATAGAGCAGCTCCGCCAAGCGCAGCGGCTGGTATTCGACACGGATCTTGCCGGCTTCGATGCGCGACAACTCGAGCAAGCCATCGACGAGGCCGCTCAGATGATCACCGCTGCGGTGAATCGTTTCGATCGCCTGTCGTGTCGGATGCGGAAGCGGTTCGGCAAGCAGCAGATCCGAATACCCGATGATGCTGTTCAATGGCGAACGCATTTCATGGCTGATGCCGGTGAGGAATCGCGTCTTCGCGTGGTTGGCGCTTTCGGCGGATTCCTTGGCGGCCTGCAGCTTGATGTCGGTGATTCGATGCGCGTCGATCTCGCTGAGCAGCAACTGGTTCTGGCGCTCGCTTTCCGCCTGGGCGACCAGGCGGCTTTCACCGGTCAGGACGAACCACCAGGCAACCACCGCGGCGATCAGCGCCGAGCCGGCGAAGATCTTCAGGAAGAGCGACTGCAGGTCTATCGTCAGGTCCGGATGACCGGTGAGACGCAAGGTTTCCTGAGAATACAAAAGCCACAGCATCGTGCCGAGCGTCAGCAGAATGCCGAGCGATACGACGGCGTGAAGGCCATAGCGCCTGACCACGGCGGACGTGGTGGGCACGCGCAGGGTGTGGGTCAGCAGATTGGCGATCTGGACATGCGCCTGGCCGTGCGTCTTGCAGCGGTCTTCGCAGCGGGAATCCAGCGTACAGCAGAGCGAACAGATCACGCCATCGTAGGCGGGGCATTGCGCCATGTCGTCGACCTCGAACCGATTGTCGCAAACGGTGCAACGCAGCGACTCACCGGGTGGCGCGATCGCCACCGGTGCGCGTGCGATATAGAACGCGCCCCCGGTCAGCCAGCCGATCAACGGTGACAGCAATCCGGAAGCGACCAGGGCGATCAACGTCGAGGCAGGCTGAACCGTCGTGCCGAGCACACCCAGGTAGGCGAGGCAGGACAGGCCTGCACCGGCCAGCATCGCGCCGACCCCGGCCGGATTGATGTCGAAGAGATAGGCCCTGCGGAATTCGATCCTGGCCGGTGAAATGCCCAGCGGCTTGCTGATCACGAGATCGCCGACGATCGCGCCCACCCACGCGACGGCGAGCAGTGCATAGACCGCCAGCACGCGCTCCAGGGCCTCGAAAAGGCCCATCATCATCAACAGCACGGCGATGATCACGTTGAATACGAGCCAGACGACACGCCCCGGATGCGTATGGGTCAGCCGCGCGAAGAAGTTCGACCAGGCAAGCGAACCTGCGTAGGCATTGGTGACGTTGATCTTGATCTGCGAGATGAGGACGAACACGCAGGTCAGCACGATGGCGGGGGTGCCAGGCCCCACGAGTGTCTGATAGGCGACCAGATACATCTGCGTGGGTTCGATCGCACGCTCCACCGGCACTTCATGCTGGATCGCCAGGAATGCCAGGAATGCGCCGCCTATCATCTTCAGGCCGCCCAGTAGGATCCAGCCCGGGCCGGCCAGCAGCACGGCTGCCCACCAGCGCCAGCGCCCGCATCGTTCGGCCTCGGGCATGAAGCGCAGAAAGTCGACCTGTTCACCGATCTGGGCGATCAGCGCGGCCGCCACCGTGC
>JBGSTN010000120.1:0-3849 GCA_041736455.1 Burkholderiaceae bacterium
GCACGCGCGACCGGATGCCGGCGCACGACTTCGAGGTCGAGGAGGCGCTGCAGGAAGGCGTGATGGTCAAGTGGCTGAGCACGATCACGCAGCAGGGCGACGACGGCACGCTGACGATCGAGAAGATGACGCTGGACGCGGAGGGCAAGCCGCAGCCCACGGGGGAATTCGAGACGCTGCAGGCGGACAGCCTGGTGCTGGCGCTGGGGCAGGATGTGGATCTGTCTTTGCTCGAGGGCGTGCCGGGGCTCGAGGTCGACGATGGCGTGGTGAAGGTGGATCCGCGCACGATGATGACGGGTCGCCCCGGGCTGTTTGCGGGTGGGGACATGGTGCCGGCGGATCGCAACGTGACAGTGGGCGTGGGGCACGGGAAGAAGGCGGCGCGGCATATCGATGCGTGGCTGCGTGGGCTGAGCGCCGAGGAAGAGCTGGCGGCGACGCCGGCGAAACATGCGCCGGCAACCTTCGATCGGCTCAACACCTGGTACTACCACGATGCGCCGAAGACGATCCGTCCGCAGCTGGATGCGGCGCGGCGGGTGAGCAGTTTCGACGAGGTGCAGGGCGGGCTGACCGAGAGCAATGCGCTGTTCGAGGCGCGGCGGTGTCTGAGCTGCGGGAACTGCTTCGAGTGCGACAACTGCTATGGGGTGTGCCCGGATAACTCGGTGATCAAGCTCGGCACGGGCAAGGGGTTCGAGTTCAACTACGACTACTGCAAGGGCTGCGGGATGTGCGCGGCGGAGTGTCCTTGCGGGGCGATCGATATGGTGGAAGAAGAGGGGTAGGGAGAGCCTTCAGAGCAACGCCAGAATCGCGACGTCGATTCAGCGAGGCAACCGCATCAACAGTTCGTCGCGTACAACCCTGCCCGCGACTTGAGGGTCGTACTGCAGGCCCGTGCGCAGCAATGGCTCCATGTCTGAGCAGAATCCCCTGTCTGCCAATCGCAAGTCGAGTTGCTCCAGAAACGCCCCGCGCTGGACCTCGGTGCCTTCCCGCTCCATGTAGTGCTGAAAGGCTTCGACGATGCCGTCCGGCTCGACTTGCATTGCGCTCGGCATGGTTAGCGCCCAGTACAAGTCGAAGAGGTCCCGCCCCCGGCGGCGCTGGAACAGCGCACGCATTTTTGTTCCCAGCATCTCGTGAATGTCGAAGGAACGAACCCGCGTTGCCAGTGCCCCCTCTCTGAATGGCACCGTGAACGGTAATTCGACAACGGGTTTATGGGGCTGACGCTCCGTGACGTTGGCCTCCACAACGATGCTCAGCGTACGCCCGGGGGCTATGACAGAGGGCACCTCGTAGATGACGCGCAGTACCCGCGACGGCTTGGCAAGATTCCGCACCGTCAGCTTCAGTTCGTCCCAGCCCCACCGCTTGTGCTTGCCGAGGACGTCGAGGAGCACGCGCTTCATGGCCGCGCGCAGGTGCTCTTCGGGTCGGTCACCGACGGCCACCAGGTCGATGTCCTCCGAGTATCGGCTGGCGGGTGGCAAATGCACCTTGTGCAGTACGGTGCCGCCGCGCATCGCAATCTGCTCGCGCAGAAACGGGTCGTTGAACAGGGCAACCATGGCGCGGCATAACAGCAGGTCCTGTTCGACCTGATACGGCACGGCCCAAGGCACTTCGGCTTGGTGCCCGAGAATATCTTGTCGGGTCAAGGGAATCATGCGAAGGCAGGTGCCGTGGCGTTGATGACGACAGACCAGCGAGGGTCCGTGGGAGTGGCGCGTGTGGCGCGGATTTCGGTGCCGATGTCGAGCGGCACGGGCCTGAGCGTGTGCGGTAGGCGTGCATGCACTGCGTCTGCCAGTCGTACACAGCCCAAGGCCTGCAGCACGAACCCCAAACGCTGAAGGGTAGGCGTCTCAACGCCGTGCGCCAACGCCGTCACGAAATCCGAGCGCTTCAAGTGAGGCAAGAGCGGCTGCAAGGTATCCACGGTGCGCTCGATGCCGCCGATGCGGGGCGCGTAGTGCACCAGGTCCAGGACGGTTGCTGCCGGGGTGCTGACGGCAAGAGGAGCGAAGGCGTTGGCTGCCGGTTGGGTTGGCGTCGTGCGGACACCGCCGTTCACGAAGAACTGAATTCGAACTCGCCCGAGCACGATGTCTCGCCGGGGTTTGTCGGTCATGACCTGGGTCACCTGCAGTGCTTGCATGGTCGAGCCATATTCGGCGGCCGCCGACTGCAGTGCAAGGTAGTAAGGGCGCCCAAGCCAGGCAAAGTAGGCATCAAGCCACCATGCCGGGGGCGGCGCACCCAGTGGCTGATTCTCCGCGTCGACGATGAGGAAGAACTCCTGGCGCGGTGTGACCCGGGTGATCTGCGGCGACAATCGGGTGAGCTGTCTGCGCGCAGCGACGTCCGACAGGCCGGTCGCGGCCATGAGCTCGTCGACCCCGAAACCTATGCGCCCGCGTTGACGCATAGCGCTCACGAACCGGCTTGCAGCGCCAGACCTGTACCCCGACGATTGCCGGGCCGCTATTGGCTTACATTGCATTTGCAGATTGTACCGATAAATGGTTCAAAGCGGAAATCAATTTATCTAGTGCATCTTCCGTATCAGGGGCAGCCATGGCGGTGCAAACCTAGGAATGGGATCCCTGAATCACTTGGCTATCTGGAGCGCCTCGATGCTGTCGCGCCATGAACGCGAAGGCGCACTCTCGTCGGCGACGTCTGGGACCGGCGTCGCATGACCGACGTGGCTGCGATTGCCCCGATGACAAGAAATCCGCAGATCGCGATCGGGCACTGAGCCCAGTCAGGCCATCAGGGCGCCGTGGGGCTTGGGTCGGCGCAATGCCGAATTGGCGATCGTGTTCAGAACAAATATGGGGTGGATGTCCGTCGACCTCAGCGCATCACTTCGATCCGGCGACGGCGAGACTTGCCGCGTGCTTGCAAGCGTTCGGGAGCCAGTTGGCCGGCACTCACAGCGCGCCGCCGCCACGTCGACTCACGGGCGCGCGCACCATCGGGCGGCCCCGCATCTGCGATACTTGCTGGCCGCCAGTTGATCCGCCGGATGCAGACGGACCCGGCTTATGGCTTCAATTTCACTCGGACCGGGTCTCCACATGTTCAATACGCGCTCTCTGCTTATCGTTGCGTTCTCCATATCCGTGGTATGGCTCCTGGTAAAGCCAACCCTCGACGCCTGGATCAGTTTGCTCGGCACGCTGGCCATGTTGATCGGAATCTCGATCGAGAAGAAGCGTGAAAGCAAAGACCCGGAACCGCAATTGAACGTCGCGAACGATGGACCGGGTGTTCGTGCGGCAAGTGGCGGGGCGATGCGAGCGATCGAGCAACCGTCCACAGAGAGGTCCGAGTGAACGGTGCATCGCAGACTTCTCGTCGAATGGTTCAGAGGAACTCGTACGCTACTGGTGCCGCCATACCTTGACCGCCGAGATGACCAGGATCACGGCCAGCCCTGGCAGCAGAACGGACGCGGAGATCACGCCAAGGAGTTGTCCGCCGATGGCGGCCCCTGCGATCGAGCTGACCGCCATCGTCAGCACGAATGACCTGTGCGTGCGCAGGATGCCGAAGGCCTGATCCTGGCTGTAGCGTGCGAAGGCCACCACCATCGTCGGCAGGCTGACCGCGAGTGAGAGCGAGCCGGCCAGCTTGATGTCGGTGCCGAACAGCAGCACGAGGGTCGGGATCAGGAGTTCGCCGCCTGCCACGCCCATGATGGAAGCGACCACACCGATGCCGAAGCCCGCCACGACACCTGCGACCAATTGCGCCGCGCCGGTGAGAAGCGGGTCTTGCGTGGCTCGATCGTGCCCCAGCAGCAGCACCACGGCGATCATGACGAGCAGC
>JBGSTN010000161.1:0-4034 GCA_041736455.1 Burkholderiaceae bacterium
TCACGGTCAACCTGCGCAACCACCTGAGCCCCGATCCGGCGGGCCGCGACGTGCCGGTGCCGTCATCGAAGTCGCAACTCGACCAACTGGCGAAGGACGGCACGCGTCGCGAGGATGAACATCGCGCCTACTACAACTTCCTGCCGATGATCGCCGACGGATTCAACCTGAACCAGTTCTCGATGTCGGATGTCGTCGGCCTGTCCGCCCCGCGCGTCGCCCAGAATCCGGCGCTGGCCGACAGTTCCAATGTCGGTCTCAATGGCGCATCGCTGGCGAGCAGCCTGGGCCAGCCGATCCTGTCGCTGGCGGGATCGTTGGTGCCACCTTGCACAGGCACTGTGCCTGTTTCAACCAGTGAATGCAGCCGCCGCTACGTATGGTCGGCCACGGACCTGCAACGCATCGATACAGGTGCCGGTCCTCGCATCGACAATCGGCCGGTCGAGTTCGGTGTGTTGCCGTTGCGCACGTTCGGTGATCCGGTCAAGCAACCGACGCATGGGCTGGCCGGTGCACTCGTCGTCGGACCCGAGGGCTCCGAGGTCTGCGCCGATCCCGGGCGTCATTACCCGGGTGGGACATCTCGCGCGATCTGTACGCCGGATGGCAAGCGTCGTTATGGCGATCACGTCCTCGTCATGCAGGATGCGGTCAGCGCGATTCGAGGGGGTTTTCCGGTACCGGACCTCTCGGGCGCCGAAGAACCCGACGACTACGGCGTCAAGGCGATCAACTACCGCACCGAGCCCTTGTGGGCGCGGCGAGGCGGCAGCCCGTCCGTCGACTTCGGCTCGCGCGGCACCGAGTTCGACTACACGACGGTATTCAGTTCGGTACGCAACGGTCAGGAATGCGAGGCGGGAATGCCTGCCAACGGATCGGGTGAAGATGCCTGCGATCCCGAGACCCCCGTCATCGAAGCACGTCCAGGTGAAACGCTCCGGCTGCACTTCGTTCATCCGGGCGGGCATACGCGCCAGCAGGGACTGACGATTTCCGGGCACGGATTCCGTCCTTATCCATGGCGCAATGACTCGCGGGTCTTCGATCCGACGCGTTGTGATGCCGATGTGAATCCGATGCCGTCGGGGTGTCAGCTCTACCAGGGCGTCTACAACGGTTTCGGTCCGATGATGGGTACCACCCTGTCGGTGCGCGCGGGCGGCGCGGCAGGCCTGGCGAAGGACTACCTGTTGCGCAACCAGGCGAGTTATCTGCTGGATGGCGGCCTGTGGGGAATCCTGCGTGTGCACTGACCGGAATTCGAACAATATCGAGAGGCATACGTCATGATCGATCGGCTCGACGCGCAGCACTTCAACCATTCCCTGGTCGTCGACTGGTTCAGTCCGCCTCGCGCCGGACCAGCGAACCAGTTCGGCGACCCGTGTGAATTCGCCGCCAATGCGTACCGCAACGCGACGAGCGGCATCGGGGTCACGATCCGGCCGGCAGATCCGGCGCAGGCCGTCATGGTAGGCAACTGCGCGCCGCTCGGTTTGCGCTGCAATGTCGAGCAGGGCACGGGGTTGCTGCTCGCCACCAATGTGACCGGTGCGCCGATCCGGTTGTCACTCTCCGCAGGCGTCGAGGCGGTCGGCGCATTCGTCGTCGCGCAAGCCAATTTCGACACACCCTTCACCGCACTGATGTGGGTGTGGCTCGAACCGGCGCGGCGCTGGGAATTCGTCGCAATGCCCGGCTCGACCGGAAACATCTTCCAGCGTGCGGGTGACTCGCTTGCGCCTTTCGTCGGGGCCCGTGCGCCGATCGGCGAGCGCATCACTTCGGTATCGTTCGATGCCGTGCATCCGACCGACCAGACGTTCAGCCCGCTGGGCATCGGTCGTCTCTACCTCGTGCCATGACGAGGCCGGCACTCGGGATGATCGCGCTGACGGTGTCGTTGGTGCATGCGGCTGCGATCGGTGCTGCTACGGCGGCTGATTCGGTCGCCATGGACGCGGCTGCAACGATCAATGGCGCGTCGAAAGTCGGCGCGCAGGAAGAAGTCGCGCGGATTGATGCCGCTCCGTTGGATGCCGCGCGGATGGATGCCGCACCAAGGGATTTCGCCCCCGACGCTGTCGACGTCAAGCTGCGCTACCAGCGGCGCAATGACGACTCCGGACTCGCCGACGTTCATCTCGAACTGCGTGATGGCTTGAGCGGATCACCGTTGAACTACGGGCAGCGTCGACTCGCTGCATGGCTGCAACGACCCTTGCCGACACTGGCGGAGGCCGAGTACCGCTGTTCCGACAAGGTTCGCATGCTCGCCTCGCCGGGGCCGGGTCGTCGCGCCACGGTCGACTTCAACACGTTTCGCCTGCTCACGGTCAACGAAGATCGCACGCTTACGGTCATCAATCCGTTCCTGGCCGTGAACAATGCCAAGCTGGAGAGCATCGTCACGTTACCGGGCGATGTCGGCGCGGTGCTGCAGCGGCGCGACGCTCATGAGGTCTGGCTCGCGATTCCCGCGATCGACCAGTTGCTCGTGATCGACACGGACACGCGCTCGATCCGTCATACGCATCGTCTCGAAGGCGGCGCGCGACCCGTCGCGCTCGTCGAAGCAGGAGGTTCGGTCTGGGCGGCACAAGCAGGGCGCGACGGCTGGCTTCGTTTCGATCAGTCGGTCGCAATGCCGACGGAAGTGCCGGCACCACGCGTCCATGCAATGCTTTCGATACCCGGTGCCACGTCACCGATGGGTCTTGCGGACGACGGCATCGTCGGCCTCGATGAGGGAATGCCGATCGTCCACCTCGCCGGGCAGTCGATCCGTTCGGTGATATGGAGCCCGCTCGCGCAACGGCTGCTGGCGAGCACGGAAGACGGCGGTCTGCTCTGGATGGACCCGACCGACGGCCGGGTTTCCCAACGGCTCGTCTTGTCGCCGGCGATCGCGATGGCAGTCTTCGACGATGGACGCTACCTGCTCGTGGCGAGCGATGACGGGATGTTGCGCGTCATCGACGTGGCAACCGGCGAGGTGATGAACGGGCACGAGATGACGGACACGCCGAACGGTATCGGATTCACCGACGGCTTTGCCTATCTCCAGGGTGCGGGCAGTGCGCAGATGACGCTGTTCTCGCTCGCCGATCTCAGGCGAGGTCGGATGCAACCCGTGAAGGTGTCGGTTGGCGGCGTATCTGGCGCCGTGTTCCGGGCGGAGACCACCGGAATCGCGCCGATACCCGGTGCGCGATTGATGACACCGATGCCCGATGGCATCGGCATGTATGTCGCTAATCCGCTCGACGGCCAGATCTATCAGTATGCCGAAGGCATGATGGCGCCGGCAGGCAGCTTCTCGACCTATCGACGCAGCCCGATCGCATTGATGTTGCTGGACACCGGGCTCGAACAGATCGGGCCTGGTTCGTATCGGGCCGTGATGCGCGCGCCGAAGGCAGGTCGCTACGAACTGGTGCTCAGTGGGGTCGAACCCCGTTTCGCGAGTTGTCGAGTGATGGATGTGAGCGGTCCGGCTGACAGCGTCGCGACGACGACGGCTCCACGCCCGCAGGTCCGACTGCTCGCTGTCGAACAGGATGCCGAAGGCGGGAAGGTTCGCGTGAAGGCGCAACTGCTTGATGAGCGCGATCAGCCCGTTGGCGTCGGCGTCGACCTGACGTTGCTGGCGTTCGACCGTCGCAACGGATGGCAGGCAATACGCCCCATGCAGGCGATACATCCCGGGATCTATGAGGGAAGACTCGATGCCCCGCCGGCAACCACGCTCGATCTGCGTGTCAGCAGTCGAGCGGCCGACCTGCCGTTTCATGCAGGGGGGCTCGGCACCTACCGGACTCTCGACGCGCGCGGAGTGCCGCAATGAGCACCACTTCGGGCGGTCGCCAGGCGCTGCCGGCAGAGTCCGGTGAGTCGACGTGGCGACGTCGCTCGCTGCTGCGAGTTCTGCCGGCCTTTCCGTTGCTGAGACTCGCGCGTGTTTCGACCGTGGATGCCGCGGGAGCAAGCGGTGTGGTGTTGCGAGCCGGCCTGCCGGTTCCGGTGCT
>JBGSTN010000212.1:0-1538 GCA_041736455.1 Burkholderiaceae bacterium
GCGCCGAGGCGCGTTCCAGCGCCGCTCCTGTCTGGTCGCACATTGCCTGGGCATACTCGAGCAGGTCGCGATGCCAGGGATCGTCCGTCGAATGACGGACGAGTACCGAACCGGGCGTTACCTGGCGACCTCTCAACGGCAGATACCATGCAGACAATTCTTCGTACCTGCCCGTTCCTGGTCCCATCGCACGGCCCTCCCGCAGGCAGAGCTTCAGCCCGGCCGCTTCATCAGGAGTGGCCCCTCCCTCGAGAATGCAGTTGCCATCGGCAGCGCCGGTCTCATGCGCGGAACCGCGCAACAGCAACGCCGCCGGCTTGCCGAACACCCTCGCAAGCGCCTGCTGCAGCGCAGCCGCCTGAATCAACGGATCGTCGGTATTGCGCAGCCCCTCGCCGAGCCGGCGAAGCTGGTCCGATCGCATCGCATTCACATTGGCCAGGGCCGCGAGATCGCGCAGACGCGCGACGAGCAAGGCAACGATCGAGCTGACGACGAGCATCGTGATCAACAGGACGATGTGATGACTAAGGTCGACCGCAAAGGTGCCACGCGGTGGCACGAAAGCGAAGCTGAACGCGAGTATCGCGACCGCGCTCGCCATGATCGACAGCATGGGTCCCGACCAGATTGCGGCAATCGACGCAGTCAATACGAGGATCAGGGCCTTGTTGGCCAGATCGAGTGCGTCGTCGAAGACGAGCAGTCCCGTCCAGGACAAAGCCCAGACGGCGAGCGAGGGCCACGCGGAAGTTCGCGCAATGGCGCCGCCGTCGATTCGCGGAAGGTTCATCGCGCTACGCTAACAGAAATCGTGCACCGGTTCGGACTGTGCGGCGCCGCGCACACGTAATGCGCGACGATCGGGTCGCTACCCCGAGGCGATCGTGCTCTTCTGGAATCGCCCGATCGACAATCCGCCGACCGGCACCGAGCAGCGGCCGGTCGCGATCCATTCCGCGATGACAGCGCCCGTGCCGGGACCGAGTTGAAAACCGTGCGCCGAGAAGCCGAACTGGTGGAACACCTCCTCGGCCTGAAGACTCGGGCCAACCACCGGAAGATCATCGGGCATGCGCGCCTCGATGCCTGCCCACGCGCGGTTGATCATCGCTGAGCGCATGAGCGGGAACACATCGGCAACCGTGGCGGCACTGCCGGCGAGCTTGCGCCAGTCGATGCGGGTCGTGTTGCGCTCGCGATCGACCTCGGCCAGATGTCCCCCGCCGATCATCACCGTGCCATTGGCAAACTGCTTGAACGAGAGTTTGCGAGTGCGCAGGATCACGACGGGGTCGATGAACGCCGGAACACGGGTCGTGATCATCAACATCGGGCCGATGGCTTGCAGGGGGACCGGCTCGCCCACCCAGGACGCGACCTGATCGGCCCAGGCACCTGCCGCATTCACGATGCATGGCGCCTCGAATTCACCCGCCGTGGTCGTCACCATCCACACCTTGCCGCGACGTTCGAGTCCGATGACACGAGTCCCTTCGACGTACCGGGCCCCATGGCGGATGGCGGCGCGCCGGATC
>JBGSTN010000218.1:0-5507 GCA_041736455.1 Burkholderiaceae bacterium
AACTCGGCGCTCACGGCCGCGGACGTGCGAAGCAGGCTGGTCAACAGCGCGCGGCCGTTCGATCCTGGCGTATGCGACAACGATCTGTGTGGCGTCGGCATGCTCGATATCGCGTCCGCCGTCGCGACCGACGGCTTCTCGCTCGACGCGACCGCGTCGGCGTCGAGCGTTCGCAACGGCTCGGTGGTGACGTTGACTGCCGTTCACGATGACCATGTCCTGTCGCCGGTCTATGCCTGGGAACAGACCGGCGGACCAGCGGTCGCGCTTCAGTTCGACGATGGGGGAAGACTGGCGCGATTCACCTCGCCGTCGACGACCGGCGTCGTGTCATTCAGGCTGACGGTAACCGACGCCGCCAACATGACGCGTCTTGCGATCGTATCGGTTCATGTGATCGTCAAGCCAGCGCTCGCACCGGTGGCGACGCTCGACGTGAAGCGCGGACAACGAATCGATCAGGCATTGCGGCTGGTACAGGGAGGTGATCCGGAGGCGGTGGAACTCGATGATGAATCGCTTGCACGCGGTATCGCGATCGAAGGATCGAGTCTTGTCTGGAATCAACCCGTCCCCGGCGAATACAGCGTCAGCGTCACACCGTACGACACCCTGGGCGCGGGAGAGACCAGCGAGATTTCCATCCTGGTGACCGACACGGCGTTACCGGTCAACGGCGGCGGTCAACTCTCACCGGGCGGCGAATCGACGGCAGGCGACCAGACTCCTGATCCGACCGAGACCGTGACGCCGGCCGGTGGTGGTGGCGGTGCGATGGGGCTGCACGGAGCCATCCTGCTGACGCTGGCCGCGTTCGCCCGCCGCCGCGAGGTCCTGCGGGACCCGGATCGTTCCCATCGCGCAACGACGGCAGTGATAACCGTATTCGCCGCGTTTGCCGTCCTGGGCACGTACGTGTCGGGCGTCACCGCGCCGATCCACGCATGGCTGGTCGGATCCGGCAATTTCTTCTGGCTCTGGGCAGCGTCGTTCGTGCATATCGACGCTTCCCATCTGCTGGCGAATCTGGCCGGCCTGCTGCTCGTGCTCTTCGCGTTCGGTCGACTGACGCCAGTGTCCGCGTGGGTATTCGCATTCGGCGTCGCAGCGCCTGTCGCGCATGCCGTTGTCGTCCAAGGGGGCCATTTCGTCTGGGTCGCCGGACTGTCGTCCGCGCTGCATGCGGTGGTTGCGTTCACGGCGATCACATTGATTGCCGAAAGACGGCTGCCTGGTGACTCGGTCGCCGGCGTCATGACGAACTTCGGACTGCTGGTCGCGACCGGTCTAGCCGTCAAGATCGGACTGGACATGATCTGGGTCAGCGAATGGGCGCACGTCAATGCGAGGACGGCCGGCAGCCTGCATGCATTGGCAGCCGGCACGGGCGCGATCGGTGCGACGCTGTGGCGAGGCCTGCCGGGCATGACGGTGGGGTGGCCACGCACGGGGCGGAACGGGAACGGCGACTCGCTGAGCCCGTGCCTGGTGGATTCCAGGCAGTTGCAGGCGCGCCTGGCGGTGCAGGAGGCGCGAATCGTCCACCCGTCTTCATCCGATCATGAAATGCCGAGTCGGGAGTACGTGTAGGCCGTTGCCCCGTTCGTGCCCGTTCTATCATTTCCGATGCTTCCAGGAATGCAACAACTGATCGAGGCGCGAATCGTCCAGGCGCAGGCGCGCGGCGAATTCGACAATTTGCCGGGTGCGGGCAGGCCGCTCGTCCTCGACTACGACCCGCTCGTCCCCGAAGAAGTCCGGGTTGCCAATCGCGTGATGAAGAATGCCGGGGTGGTCCCGACGGGGGTCATCGAGCTCAACGCACTGGCCGCTTTGCGCCGAGCCCTCGAACAAGGCGACTCGAATGTTCCCGATGACGATCCTGCCGATCCGTCAGCTTGTTCGGGCCAGGCAGCGGGCGAACGGGACAGGGCCGAACGCCGCCGTCGCATTCAGGCGCGCCTTCTCGCCGTCAGGATCGCCTTGCAGTCTCGGGGTTTGCGCCAGTTGTCACGCTAGTGGCGCAACATCGCCGTCAATGACGGTTTCATCTGCCACGGCCGCGTCCGCTTCACCTCCTCCCGCGTTACCCCCCCACAGCTGCCGACCATTGCGCAGCAACTCCTCGACCAGCGGATGCTGGATGCGCTGGTCATTGGTGATGGCAAAGACCTGCTCGCGGATGCCAGGCAGGCGACCCGCCAGACGAGTGCCGTACTGCGTCAACAGTTCCGGTGTGCTGACCAGGACGGCCGGAAAAAGCCCGGCACCGGTCGATCCGAACGTCGCGAGCAGTGCGCTGTCCTCGAATTCGCCGATGACCTCGGGTCGGACTTCGATCGATTGCATCCAGATGTCGAGTCGGGATCGCAGCGCGGTCTGCCGCGACGGTAGCAGCACCGGCGCGCGATTCAACGACTTCGGGAAGCCCGGGCCGTACCGACTCACCAGCGCTTCGGTTCCAAAGAGGCCGATCTCGGATTCACCGATCGGATGGCTGAAGACTCGCAGACCGCTGCTGGTCGGCATCGGTCGGTCGGCAAGAACCACATCGAGCTTGTGCAATGCCAGTTCGGCGAGCAACTCCTCGAATTCGCCTTCATGGCACTGCAGTCGTACCGTCGTCCGGGCTGCGAGCAGCGGTTCCAGCAATTCGTAGACGACGAGCTTGGGTAGCGCGTCGGTCGTCCCCACATGCAGGCGCATCGTCGACCCGAGGCCAGGCTCGGCCATCATCGTGACCAGCTGATCGCCAAGAAGAAATATCTGGTTGGCATATCCCTGCGCGATGCGTCCGGCTTCAGTCAGGACAAGACCACGACCCTTGGGGGCGAATAGGGCGTGCCCCATCGATTTTTCAAGTAACTTGATTTGCCCCGATATCGTCTGGCTGGCAATGTCGAGGCGTTCTGCTGCTCGTGCAATGCTGCCTTCCTGCGCGACCACCCAGAAGTAGTGCAAATGCTTGAAATTGAGGGAGTTTTCGTTCATGGCGCCGATTTCAATACGGATTAAACGTATCAATTATAAGATTTTGTCCGATTTATTGGGATAGTCAATGTCATTAAGATCGGCTTGTCGAAATCCTTCGGGCAAGTGTTCACTAAGGAGTCACCATGATCACCAAAGACAGTCGGGATAACACGGTTGCCCTCGACGCAAGGCGCGCGGGTGGCATTGCCATTGATGCCGCGCCTCGCCGGGTGCTGCGAAACACTTATGCGTTGCTGTCGCTGAATCTCGGTTTCAGCGCGCTGGTTGCCGGCGTATCGGCATCGATGGGATTCTCCCATCCGGGCATTCTACTGACGCTGGGCGGCTACTTCCTTCTGCTGTTCCTGGTCGAGAAATTCAAGAACCAGCCTGCTGGCGTCGTACTGACGTTCGCGCTGACCGGATTCATGGGTTACACGCTGGGACCGATCATCAACCACTATCTCGCCATGGCAGGGGGCCCGCAGATGGTTGCGCTCGCACTGGGCGGCACGGCTTCCGCGTTTGCGGGACTCAGCGCCTATGCGCTGGTGACCAAGCGTGATCTCTCAGGCATGGCGCCGTACCTTTTCGCGGGAATCCTGGTGGCATTCGTCCTGGCACTCGGCGCGTATTTCTTCACGGTGCCCGCGCTTTCGCTGGCTGTCTCGGGGATGTTCGTCCTGTTGATGTCGGGTCTGATCGCCTGGCAGACGCAGCAGATCGTCGCTGGTGGCGAAACCAACTACGTGTCTGCGACGATCACGCTGTTCGTCGCGATCTACAACATGTTCACCAGTCTGCTGGCGATCTTCGGGTTCACCAGCCAGGACTGAACGTTCTCTCGCTGCTTCTCTCTCTCTCTCCTCTTGCCGCCCGATGCCTGAGAAATGCACGGGCGGCTTTTTCATGATGGGACCTGCCCTGCGCCCGTTGATTCGCACGGCTGTCGCGAGGGCGCCAGAAGTGGCAGCGGGTCAGGAAGCCAGGCGATCGATCAGCCAACCGCCGCCCTGGCGCCGGTACCGGATCCGGTCATGCAGACGTGAACGACGGCCTTGCCAGAATTCGATCATGTCCGGCATCACCCGGTATCCGCCCCAATGCTCGGGCCGCGGCGGCGCATCGCCGAACCTCGCGCGAAACTTCGCTTCGTTTTCTTCGAGCACCTGGCGCGACGCAATGACTTGGCTCTGAGGGGATGCCCAGGCGCCGATTCGCGAAGGCAGCGGGCGCACGTTGAAATATTCGTCCGATTCGTGAGCGGGAATCCTTTCGATCCGGCCTTCGATACGTACTTGCCGTTCCAACGGGTACCAGAGGAACGTCAACGCCGCCCAGGGATTCGATGCGAAGTCCTGTCCCTTGCGACTCGCGTAGTTCGTGAAGAAGGTGAAGCCGCCTTCTTCGACGCCCTTGAGCAGCATCACACGGCATGACGGCTTGCCTTGCGTATCGACGCTTGCAACCGCCATGGCATTGGCTTCCGGCAACTCGGCGGCGACCGCTTCATCGAACCATCGACCGAACTGGACGAGCGGATCGCGATCGACCTGATGCTCATCGAGCGCAGCCATCTGGTAGTCGCGCCGCAGGCCGGCAAGATCGTTGCCGGCCTGGCCGGTCGCCGCATTCGTCGCTCCCGGTGCCGGAGGATTCGATTTCATTTTGCTGGTTCACTCCAGAAGTGGAACGGTCATGACGCGAGTGTACTGCGCTCTGCACTGCGGGCCGCCACGGTCGGCCGGCGACCCGGTCCTTGCGGGTCATCGTCCGCACACAGGCGTTAAACTCGACACCAGCCCTATTCCGAACGATCACAGGAGAGCTTGAAATGACGATGCTTCGTGCGATGCGAGCGTTGCTGGCGGTCATGCTGGCCGGTTCGCTGTCTGGATGCGGCTACAACGATATCCAGTCCGCGGACGAGAGCGTCAAGTCGTCCTGGTCGGAAGTCACCAACCAGTACAAGCGCCGCGCAGACCTGATTCCGAACCTGGTGAATACCGTGCAGGGATTCGCGGAGCAGGAAAGGGCGGTATTGGTCGGCGTGACAGAGGCGCGTGCGAAGGCGTCGTCGATTCAGGTCGATCCGACCGACCCGGCGTCGCTGCAGGCGTTCGAGCGGGCGCAGTCGAACGTGGGGGGCGCTCTGTCGCGTCTGCTGGTCACGGTCGAAAATTATCCCCAGCTCAAGTCCGATGCCAACTTCCGAGACCTGCAGGCCCAGCTGGAAGGGACGGAGAATCGGATCGCGGTGGCGCGCAAGCGTTATATCGACGCGGTGCAGGCCTACAACGTCATGATTCGCCAGATTCCGGCCAATCTGACGGCGATGGCATTCGGCTACAAGGAAAAGCCGCAATTCACGGTCGAGAACGAGGCCGCGATACAGCAACCGCCGGCCGTCGACTTCAACAGGCCGGCCCCTAAGGCCAACTGATGATCGAGTGGCCTGACATGCGCGGTGATGCATTGGCGCGCCTGCGTCGTGCCTTTGCCGCGCTGGTCCTGCTGTTCGTGGGCGCCGGATT
>JBGSTN010000246.1:0-2747 GCA_041736455.1 Burkholderiaceae bacterium
GCCGCCGCGGTCGGTGCCTCTGCGACCGCACCGCCGCTTTCCATCGACGAGTTCGCACGGGTCGAGATGCACATCGCCAGGATCGATGCCGCGACGGCGGTAGAAGGTTCCGACAAGCTGTTGCGCCTGGAGCTCGATGTCGGACCACTGGGTCACCGGACCGTGTTCTCCGGCATTCGCGCTGCCTACGATCCTGCGACCCTCGTCGGCCGGCTCACGGTGGTCGTCACCAACCTGGCCCCGCGCAAGATGCGTTTCGGCGTCTCCGAAGGCATGGTGTTGTCGGCCGGCAGCGGTGGCAAGGATCTTTTCCTGCTCGGCATCGACGAGGGCGGCGAGCCGGGCATGCCGGTGCGGTGAGCCGTGCCCGATCAGGCGTTCTGGAATTGCGGATCGCGGGTAGTGCTCGTGTTCACGACGCGGCCCGAACCGTCGAAATGCACATGGAAGTTGTCCTTGTCCGACATTTCGCCCATGTGCTTGTAGCTCCATACCTCCTGTTCCTTCAACTGGAAGTAGACGATGTCGGTGGGCCGGCCCAGCAGGCGCCGGACGTCGTCCCGGCTCATGCCCGCCTTGACCTTGACGAACTGCTCCCGAACGAGCACGTTGACCATGCTGCGATACTTGCCGTCCGATCCGATCGTGACCATGTACGTCTCGGTACCCATGGGCGAACGCGGGTACTCGAGCACGCGCTCCCCGTTGTTCTCCTCCCAGACGAGTTCGGGCTGACCCATCAGTTTTCTGACGTCGGCCTCGGTCGACACGCCGGGTTGCAGCGACTTCTGAGCGATCCAGTCGCAGCCGGTGGTCATGATCAACCAGGCAACGAGTGACATCAGGGCAGGCAATCTCATCGAAAGTTCTCCGTCGACGCTTCGCGGGCAACGTTCCCGCAGTGAGGTAAAATCCGCGCATGTACGAATCAGACGCTACCCGATTCCTCCGCGAGCTCAAAACGAGCCGCCCGGCCATCGCCCAGAAACAGCGCGAAGGCCGTGCGCTGTGGTGGGATCACCCCCAGGACCAGAAGAAGCTCGCCGAGGACCGGGAGTCCCGTGTGCCCCAGCCCGCCTATGTCTACGCGACGGATCCCTGAGGCCTGATGCCTGCAACGCACGGGGACCCTGCCATGGCTGACACCCTGGTCGTCACCAGCGGGGAACCCGACGGCGTGACGCACGACGACACGCCCGTCGGCCTGCAAGTCGCGCCACCGGCGCTCGATCCCGAAATCGGCAAGCAACTCGAGCTCAAGGTCTACGCCAAACTCTATGGCGAGCCCCTGACGCGGCTGCCGAACGATCTCTACATCCCGCCTGACGCGCTGGAGGTATTCCTCGAGGCGTTCGAGGGGCCGCTGGATCTGTTGCTCTACATGATCCGCAAGCAGAACTTCAACATTCTCGACATTCCCGTCGCCGAAGTCACCCGGCAATATCTCGCCTACATCGACGAGATCCGCAGCCGCAATCTCGAACTCGCTGCCGAATACCTGTTGATGGCGGCACTGCTGATCGACATCAAGTCGCGCATGCTGTTGCCGGTACGCAATGCCGATACCGGCGAAGAGGTCGACGACCCTCGCGCGGAACTCGCCCGCCGCCTCGTCGAGTATGAACGGACCAAGCTCGCGGCTCAGGAACTCGATCGCATGCCACAGCACGGACGGGACTTCCTCGCCGCGCAGGTGCATATCGAACAATCGTTGCAGGTCCGGCTGCCCGAGGTCGATCCGCTGGATCTGCGCGCTGCCTGGCACGATATCCTGAAGCGGGCACGGCTGGTTCGCCATCATCACATCACGCGCGACGCGCTGTCGGTGCGCGAATACATGACGCGGGTGCTGCGCAGCCTGCAGGCAACGCGGTTCGCCGAGTTCACCGATCTGTTCTCGCCCGGTGATCCGGTGCCGATCGTGGTGGTGACGTTCCTCGCGCTGCTGGAGCTGTCGCGCGAGTCGCTGATCGAGATCACGCAGGCCGAAGCCTACGCGCCGATCTACGTTCGCCTCGCCTATCAGCCGAGTTGAACCTGTCCGGGCCCGGCAGACTGCGCGCAGCAGGCCGAGCAGGCGATCGCTGAACCCCAGGGACCGGTGCCTCGATGACCCCACGCCAGCGCGTCGACCTGAGCCCCCTGCATACGTTCGGCAGTCCGGCGGTGGCCGATCACTTCCTCGAGCTGAGCGATCCTGCCGACATCGACACCGCCGGGAGATGGCTGATCGAGCATCCTGGCAGCCTGATCCTCGGCGACGGTTCCAATATGCTGATCGCGGCCGAACGGGTGCCGGCGGTCCTGCAGGTATCGCTCGTCGGCAGACAGATCGTGCCGGACGCCAGCCGGAAGGACGATACGGTGATCATCACGGCAGGCGCCGGCGAGAACTGGCACGCGCTGGTCGAATGGACGTTGGCACGAGGGATGAACGGGCTCGAGAACCTGGCATTGATTCCGGGCCGCGTCGGCGCTGCGCCGGTGCAGAACATCGGCGCCTATGGCGTCGACATCGCGCAATTCATCGTCGCAGTCGGGGCGCTGGACCTGAGCAATGGCCGAAGGATGACGTTGGACGCCGATGATTGCGCATTCGGCTATCGCGACAGCCTGTTCAAGCAGCAGCCCGGACGATGGCTGATCACGAGTGTCATGTTGGCGCTGGCGCGGCAACCTCGCCTGATGCTCGACTACGGTGACATCCGCAGCGAGCTGCGGGCGCGTGACATCGTCGACCCGAGCGC
>JBGSTN010000583.1:0-1945 GCA_041736455.1 Burkholderiaceae bacterium
GTGCGCTCGGCATCGCGGCGGTGGTCGAGGCCCTCGGTGCGATCGTTGCCGGCGGCGATGTGGTGGGCACCATTCGCAGCGGCATCATCGATCCGGCACTGATCGCCGATCCGCAGGCGTTCGTCTGGGTGATGATGGCGGCATTGCTGGCCGCCGCGCTGTGGCTCAACGTGGCCAGCGCGATCGGTGCGCCGATCTCCACCACCCACTCGATCGTCGGCGGTCTGCTCGGTGCCGGCGTTGCAGCAGCCGGATTCGGTGTGGTCGACTGGGACGTGATGCGGTCGATCGCCGCGAGCTGGCTGATCTCGCCGTTGCTCGGCGGACTGATCGCTGCGGCGATGCTGTATGCGATCAAGCGTTCGATCACCTACCAGGTCGACATGCTGCACGCATGCCGACGCGTGGTGCCGGTGCTCGTGGCCGCGATGGCGTGGGTGTTTGCGACCTACATGCTGCTCAAGGGTGTGCAACGTCTCTGGCCGGTCGATTTTCCGAGCGCCGTGCTGGCCGGCCTCGGCGTGGCGGTCGTCGTGCTGATGATCGTGAGGCCGGTGGTGTCGAGAAGCGCAGAGACGCTGAGCAACGACAAGGCAGGCGTCAACCGCCTGCTGGCGATACCGCTGGTCTGCGCCGCGGCTCTGCTCAGCTTTGCTCATGGGTCGAACGACGTGGCCAACGCGATCGGACCCCTGGCCGGCATCGTCGATGTGCTGGGCAATGGCGGCGATGTGACGGGCAAGGCGCCGATTCCACTCTGGGTGATCGTGATGGGTGCGCTTGGTCTGGCGATCGGCCTCGCACTCTGGGGACCCAAGGTAATCCGAACGGTGGGCACCGAACTCACAGAGCTCGATGCGATGCGTGCCTATTGCATCGCGATGGCGGCCACGCTCACGGTCATTCTGGCGAGTCAGCTCGGTCTGCCGGTGAGCACCACGCACATTTCGGTGGGCGCCGTCTTCGGCGTCGGTTTCCTGCGCGAGTACCTGAAGACCAACTACCAGCGCATCGTCGACGAGATCAAGGCTCATCACGATCCCGACGAGCATCGCGCGCTGGAACAGTTCATGGCGCGCTTCCATGCGGCGTCTCTGCGCGAACGCAGCCGCATGCTCAAGCGACTGAAGAAGAACCGCGTCGACCGACTGGTCCGCGCGGGCATGAGCCGGCACGATCGCAAGAAGCTCGCACGCTCGCACAGGCAGGCACTGGTCAAGCGGTCGTGGCTGCTGCGCATCGTGGCCGCATGGGTCATCACCGTGCCGGCGTCGGCCCTTCTGTCGGCGTTGGTCTACTTCACGCTGCGCGGCATGTTGCTCGCATGAACGGCCAGGAGAAATTCATGGCCATTCATCGCGATTCAACTTCCGGATGCGGCCGCTGTCGTGTGCTGGCGGCAACGAGGGCAGTGATCGTCGCCAGATTCGCCGGCAACGCCACCCTCGCCAGCGTCGCAACCCTGATCAGGTTCGCCGGTGTCGCCACCCTCATCAGGTTCGTCAGCGTCGCCACCTTCGTCAGCTTCGAGACCTTCGCCGCGCAACCCGCGCTGGCGGCCGAGTCCCCCGATCCCGACAACAAGGCTGTCCGCAGCGTGGTCCGGCTGCCCTCGATACCGGTCGACGGCATCCGGGTCGCCGAAATCTCCGGCGTGGCCTGGGATGCCGACGACCAGCTGCTTTATGCGGTTTCCGACCGGGGCAATCTGTACCAGGCGCGACTGCGCTTCGAGGCAGGTTCGCTGGTAGGCGTCGAACCGATCGCCGCCCAACGCATCCGTTGGTCCGATGCGAACGCGCAGCAATCGGATGGATTCGACGCGGAAGGCCTGGCGATGCTGCACGGCGACAACGGAGTCGCCGGCGATGCCGAACTGCTGGTCGCAACCGAGGGCCAGCCCCGGGTGTTGCGCGTTGCAACCGACGGCCGCGTGTTGAGCACG
>JBGSTN010000308.1:0-8068 GCA_041736455.1 Burkholderiaceae bacterium
TCCGAAGGCAGCGACAGCGGCCCGCATCTCGGTGTCGAAGCTGGTCTCGTCGACGCTGTCGCTGGCCACGAAAGTTGCATGGATGGTCGGCCACGGCGTTATCGGTCGTTCGCGCGCGGTACCGAGAACGAGTCGACCTTCGCCCAGTTCGATGACCTGGCCACGCAAGGCCGACGTGGCGGAGGCCTTCGAACCAGGCACGCGCAGGACCAGTCGGGAGCGGCGCGACAGCAACGCCTGACCGTTGCCACCGGATACGGTGCGCAACGAATGGACGCCCGCCCGAGGGTCGGACGCGAGCCACGGCAGGCGTTCGACCAGGGCCGACCAGAGTGCCGTCGGATAGTCGAGCGGCACCGACTCGCCCTGCAAGTCGAATACGAGATCGGTCATTTCGATGCTGTCGCCGGCCATTCCCTTCTCATGCGAGCGGTGACGAAGGCACCACATCCGTGGCTTGCCGCTCGGCGCCTTCCCGCGGTGGTGAACCTCCCTGACTCGTT
This sequence comes from Burkholderiaceae bacterium, assembly GCA_041736455.1. Classification (GTDB taxonomy): domain Bacteria; phylum Pseudomonadota; class Gammaproteobacteria; order Burkholderiales; family Burkholderiaceae_E; genus JAUIAI01. The sequence continues at coordinate 504 of JBGSTN010000308.1, forward strand.
GCCCAGGCATGCATCGCATCGGCCCACACCAGTGCAGTCTGCGGATCGATGTCAAAGATCGTGAAGCGACGACCTTCGCGAATGCGGGTTCTCAACAGCGGGATGCCACCACCTGGATAGCGGATCTCCTGCAGTTCGATGGTCTGGCCGCCCATAGGTACGGTCAGGTGGGTGAGCGAACGCGTCTCTGTCTTTTCCATGTCACCTCGCATTGAGCGTTCTGGCGCCGCGGACGTCTATCCCCGCGGCGAGTGGGCGCTGCACTACCCGATAGGCGTATTGCCGTCACGCCATACGGAATCGCCGGGTAGCCGAGGAGGGGGATGGATCGAAGTCCTTGACCTGCTTAGCATTTGCCGATTGCAAGAGAGGCGTTGTCGGCAGCGCATCAGCGTTGACAGCAGTTTACGGCGAAACGCTCTCGGACCGGAGGTGACATGGCCAAGAAAATGCATGAAACGCCAATGCTCGACCAGCTCGAAACCGGGCCTTGGCCGAGTTTCGTGACCGGACTGAAGCGTCTGGCAAAAGAGAAGGACTACATGGTCGACGTACTCGGCCAGCTCGAGACGTCCTATGAAACCCGCAAGGGGTACTGGAAGGGCGGCACCGTCAGCGTGTTCGGCTATGGGGGCGGGATCATTCCCCGCTTCACCGAGCTGAAGGACGAGAACGGCAAGCCGAAGTTTCCCGATGCCGCCGAGTTCCATACCCTGCGCGTGATGCCGCCGCCAGGCATGCACTACAACACCGATGTGCTGCGCAAGATGGCCGACATCTGGGAGCGCCACGGTTCGGGCCTGATCGCATTCCACGGCCAGTCCGGCGACATCATGTTCCAGGGCGCGACCAGCGCCAATGTCCAGGGCGCCTGGGACGAGATCAATGAGCTGGGCTTCGATCTTGGTGGCGCGGGTCCTGCGGTGCGTACCGCGATGTCATGTGTCGGTGCAGCGCGTTGCGAACAGTCCTGCTATGACGAAGCTGCCGCCCATCGCACCGTGCTCAACAGCTTCCTCGACGATATCCATCGACCGGCGCTGCCTTACAAGTTCAAGTTCAAGTTCTCGGGCTGCCCGAATGACTGCATGAACTCGGTACAGCGCGCCGACATGGCCGTGATCGGGACCTGGCGCGACAACATGCGAACCGACGAGTCGCTGGCGCGGGCCTGGTTCGACAAGCACGGCATGAACGAACTGATCAACGACGTGATCGCCCGGTGCCCGACCAAGGCGATCCAGATCAAGGACGTGTCCGATGTGCGCAAGGGCGACTCGATATCCAGCGTTGCGATCAACGACGCCCAGGCGCTGGAAATCGACAATCGCGACTGCGTGCGCTGCATGCATTGCGTGAACGTGATGACCGGCGCACTTGCGCCGGGCAACGAGAAGGGCGCGACGATCCTCGTCGGCGGCAAGCGAACCCTGAAGATCGGCGACCTGATGGGCACGGTGGTCGTGCCGTTCATGCCGCTGGCCACCGACGAGGATCGTGAGGCCCTGGTCGATCTGGGGCAGCGCATCGTCGAGTTCTTCGCCGACAACGCGCTCGAGCACGAGCGTACCGGCGAGATGATCGAGCGTATCGGCCTGGTGAACTTCCTGGAGGGCATCGAGGTCGAGGTCGACGCGAACATGGTCTCCCATCCTCGAACCAATCCATACGTACGCATGGATGGCTGGGACGACGAAGTCGCCAGACTCGCGGCGCAGCGCAAGAGCGCCTGAAGCCGGCAAGCCGACCCGCCCGATCACCGCCATCACGAGGAACAAAAGCATGACCCAAGCAGTCGTTCAAGCGGCAACACCGCGCCGCGCAAAGGAAACCGGCGTACCCGACAACCGTCAGTTCATGCACCCTGCGCTGATTCGGAACTACGGCAACTGGAAGCGTCACGATCGCCCGCGTCCGGGTGTGCTTCGCCACGAGTCGCACTCCGGCGAGCAGGTCTGGACGGTGCGCGCCGGCACGCAGCGGCAGATGGACGTTCACACGATCCGCACGCTCTGCGACATCGCCGACAAGTTCGCCGAAGGCCACGTCCGGTTCACGATCCGGTCCAACATCGAATTCATGGTGGCCGATGAGGTCAAAGTCGCGCCGCTGGTCGAGGCGCTCGAGAAAGCCGGATTTCCGGTCGGTGGCACAGGCAATTCGATCTCGATGATCGCGCATACGCAGGGGTGGCTGCACTGCGACATTCCTGGCACCGATGCGTCCGGGGTGGTCAAGGCGCTGATGGATGATCTGATCGAGGAATTCAAGCGCGAAGAGATGCCCAATCGCGTTCACCTGTCCACGTCGTGCTGCGAGATCAACTGCGGTGGCCAGGCCGATATCGCGATCATCGTCCAGCACACGAAGCCGCCCAAGATCAACCACGATCTGGTCGCCAACGTCTGCGAGCGACCTGCCGTCGTGGCGCGTTGCCCGGTGGCGGCGATCAGACCCGCCCTGGTCAATGGGAAGCCTTCGCTCGAAGTCGACGAGAAGAAGTGCGTGTGCTGCGGAGCCTGCTATCCGCCTTGCCCGCCGATGCAGATCAACGACCCGGAGTACTCGAAATTCGCGATCTGGGTCGGTGGGAAGAACTCCAACGCTCGCGGCAAGCCTACGTTCATGAAGATGGTTGCAAGCGGTCTGCCCAACAATCCGCCGCGCTGGCCGGAGGTCAATGAGCTGGTGGGTCGCATCCTGCGTGCCTACAAGGAAGACGCCCGGTCCTGGGAGCGCATGGCCGACTGGATCGAACGCATCGGCTGGCCGCGTTTCTTCGAGAAGACCGGCCTGCCGTTCACCAAGTACCTGATCGACGACTGGCGCGGCTCGCGCGCGACCCTGAATGCGTCGGCGCACATGCGCTTCTGAGGTTCTCTAATGAAGATTGCCGTACTCGTCAACGAAGGGCCGTATCAGCATCAGGCCAGCGATTCGGCCTATCTGTTCTGCCGCGCGGCACTGGCGCGCGGCCACCAGGTTCAACGCGTCTTCTTCTATCACGACGGCGTCAACAATGCGACGCGCCTGACCGAACCGCCTCAGGACGACCGCAACATCGTCGCGCGCTGGTCGAAGCTGGCAGAGGAGCACTCGGTCGACCTCGTGGTCTGCGTGGCGGCCGCATTGCGGCGCGGCATCAAGGACGAACTGCTCGCGCCGGGGTTCCGCATCTCGGGGCTCGGACAACTGGTCGAGGCCGGTATCGAAGCCGACCGCATCGTCACTTTCGGAGACTGAGCCATGTCCACGACCAAGAAATTCATGTTCGTGAACCGCAAGCCGCCGCATGGCTCGATCTATGCGCTGGAGTCGCTGGAGGTGGTGCTGATCACGGCCGCCTTCGATCAGGATGTCTCGCTGGTATTCATGGACGACGGTGTCTGGCAACTGAAGAAAGGGATGAATACCAAAGGTATCGAGACGAAGAACTTCTCGCCGACCTATCGTGCGCTCGATGGCTACGACGTCGAGAAACTGTATGTCGATGCGGCGTCGCTCGAAGCGCGGGGCCTGACGACCGACGATCTGGTCGTCGATGTCGAGGTACTCACCCGCGATGGGCTCGCCGAGTTGATGCGAGCCCAGGACGTCGTGTTGTCGTTCTGATGGAGGTCGAATGATGCTTCATATCGTGAACAAGCCCGCAAGCACGAATTCCGCGCTGCAGAGTGCCATCCGTCACGCAGGCGACGGAGCGCTGCTGCTCATCGAGGACGCCGTTTACGCGGTGGCTCGAGGCGATGCCGCCAACGCGATGATCACCGAAGCGATGGCGCATCTGAAGTTCTATGCGTTGACCCCGGATCTCGAGGCACGCGGTATCGCCGAACGCGTGCTCGACGGTGTGCGCTGCGTGGGATACGACGGCTTCGTCGACCTCGTCGTCGAGCACCCGAACAATCAATCGTGGCTCTGATCCCGAGAGTCGACGCTGCGTCGCAATGACATCGCCAACCAACTACTCATCGAAAAGGAACAAGCAATGGGAATGATCGAAGTGTCGGGCAAGAGTATCGAGACCGACGAAGAAGGCTATCTCGTGAATCTGGCCGATTGGACCGAAGACGTCGCCGCCGAGATCGCGAAGGGCGAATCCATCGAAATGGATCAGAGCCGCTGGGAAGTCGTCAATTTCCTGCGTGAGTACTACGAAGAGTTCCAGATTGCGCCGGCCGTGCGCGTACTGACCAAAGCCATCGGCAAGAAGCTCGGGCCTGAAAAGGGCAACAGCGGCTATCTCTACGAACTGTTCCCGTACGGGCCCGCCAAGCAGGCGTGCAAGATCGCCGGCCTGCCCAAGCCGACCGGCTGCGTCTGAGCGGATGCCTCTGCGATGTCGACACTGGCGGGCGGTTTCTTCGCGTTGCTGTTCTATCTGGCAACGCTGGTGTTCAGCGCAGGGCTGTTGTTCAAGCTGTTCGACTATGCACGCACGCCCGCGCCGCTGAAGATCCCCACCACGCCCGCGCCAACCACGCGCGCGGGCGTGACCGGCCGCATGGTGCGCGAGGTGGTGCTGTTCGAAAGCCTGTTCCGCGGGAACCTCTGGATCTGGGCATTCGGTTGGGTGTTCCATGTGGGGCTCGCACTGGTCGTCGTGCGACATCTGCGCTATTTCGTCGAACCGGTCTGGTCCTGGGTGCAGGCCCTGCAGGTATTCGGCATCTATGCGGCCTTCCTGATGATGGCGGGGTTGGCGGGTCTGCTGGTGCGCCGTTTCGCTGTCGAGCGGATTCGCTACATCTCCACCCGCTCCGACTACCTGATGCTCGTGCTTCTGCTGGCGATAGGCGCCTCGGGCCTGATGATGAAGTGGTTGACTCACGTCGATGTCGTCGGCGTGAAGGCCTTTTTCCTGGGCCTGCTGGCGCTGCGTATCGAGCCGCTGCCGGTCAGTGCACCGCTGTTCCTGCACCTGCTGCTGGTCGCAGCGCTGATGATCATCTTTCCGTTCTCGAAGCTGTTGCACGCGCCCGGCGTCTTCTTCTCGCCGTCGCGAAACCAGGTCGACAATCCGCGCGAGACGCGCCATATCGCTGGCTGGGCTGCCCGGCTTGAAAAGGGGTCCCGCTGAGATGGCTACGAAGGTGGAAGCACCGGCGCTGCGACCGTTTCCGAGCATTCCCGCGCTCGAACCGGGTGCGATGGAGTCGTCCCGCCCCTATGTGGCGAGCGACAAGATCCAGGAGGCGATCGGCTTCCAGGGGGCGCTCGATGAAGACTTCGAGGTCGTCCGCACCAAGGCCCTCGCGCACATGGGCACGCTGCTGTCGCGCTACCGCTCGCTGAAGGTCTATCTCGATGCGTGCGTACATTGCGGTGCCTGTACCGACAAGTGCCACTATTTCATCGGCACCAAGGATCCGAAGAACATGCCGGTCGCGCGGCAGGATCTGATGCGCAGCGTCTATCGACGTTACTTCACGATCGGTGGCAAGCTGTTTCCGAAGCTGGTCGGCGCGCGGGATCTCACGCCCGATGTGCTCGACGAGTGGTATACCTACTACAACCAGTGCTCGGAATGCCGGCGCTGCTCGGTTTATTGCCCCTACGGCATCGACACGGCCGAAATCACGATGGCGGGACGCGAGATCCTCGATCACATCGGCTACGGTCAGAAGTACTCGAACGAGATCATCGGCAAGGTGCACCGGATCGGCAACAATCTGGGCCTGCCCGGGCCAGCGCTCATCAACACACTTGAAGGGCTCGAGGAAGACACCAAGGAGGAAACCGGTGTCGATGTGCGATTCCCGATCGACCAGAAAGGCGCCGAAGTGCTGCTGGTCACGCCCTCGGCCGATTTCTTCGCCGAGCCTCATGTCGAGAGCCTGATCGGCTACGCGAAGGTGTTCCATGCGGCCGGCATCAGCTGGACGCTGTCGTCGGGCGCGTCCGAAGCCGGCAATTTCGGCCTGTTCATCGGAAACTACGACCAGATGCGCCAGATCGCGATGCGCATTCGCGATGCGGCGCTCGAGTTGGGCGTCAAGCGCATCGTCGTCGGCGAGTGCGGTCACGCGTGGCGAGTGGCCTACAGCTTCTGGAACACGCTGGTCGGCATCGGCGCGGGCGGCAAGGATCCTTTCGCCGTGCAATTGCAGAGTCAGCTCGACGGTCGCTACAAGCAGCCGATGCACATCTGCGAATTCACCTGGGACCTGATCCAGCGCGGTGCGCTCACGCTCGACAAGGAAGCGAACGATGCGCGGATCATCACCTTCCACGACAGCTGCAACGTGGCCCGCGCATCGCGGATGGGGGACCGACCAGGCGGTCAGTTCGACATCCCGCGCCAGATCATTCGTGCGGTGGCGAACCATTTCGTCGAAATGTCTTCCGACACGACGCACGAACAGACCTTCTGCTGCGGGGGCGGGGGCGGCGTCCTCACCGACGAGATACTCGAACTGCGCGTCAAGGGAGCCTTGCCGCGCATGGAGGCCCTGCGCCAGGTGTCCGACGGCCATGGCGTGAATTTCATGGCCACGATCTGCGCGATCTGCAAGGCGCAATTCACGAAGGTCCTCCCGTACTACGGCTTCAAGATGAACATGGTCGGGGGCGTGCACCAGCTGGTCAGCAGTGCGATTCGCCTGGGCCCGCATTCCTGATCAACGGAGCGAAGCAATGTCGACGAATATCAATCCGGTTGAAACCAAGCTCACGTTCCGTCGCTATCGCGACGGCGACCACCAGTGGACCGATCATCGGAAGAACATCTTCGATGGCGACCACTCGCACAAGTGTCCCACCTATATCCAGTCGACTCCGCCCTGCCAGGGCAGCTGCCCCTCGGGCGAGGACATCCGCGGCTACCTGAACATCGTGCGCGGCATCGAGAAGCCGCCCACCGGCATGAGCTGGCAGGAGTATGCGTGGCGTCGCCTGACCATCGCGAATCCGTTTCCGTCGGTGATGGGGCGCGTATGTCCGGCCCCCTGCGAGAGTGGCTGCAACCGAAACCAGGTCGAGGATCACGTCGGTATCAACTCGGTCGAGCATTTCCTGGGTGACTGGGCGATCGAACAGGGCATGGCCTACCAGGCGCCGGCCGCACCGACCGGCAGGAAGGTGGCGGTGATCGGTGGCGGGCCCGCCGGCCTGTCCTGCGCGTATCAACTGGCGCTCAAAGGGCATTCAGTCGTCGTCTTCGACGAGCGCGAGCAACTCGGCGGCATGATGCGCTACGGGATCCCGGGGTTTCGCACGCCACGCGACAAGCTCGACGCGGAGATCCAGCGCATCCTCGACCTCGGTGTCGTGCCGCATCTCAAATGCCGCATCGGAACCGACGTCACGCTGGAGCAGTTGCAGCAGGACTTCGATGCCATCTTCCTCGGCATGGGCGCCCAGGCGGGCAGGGCGCTGCCAGTGCCCGACGGCGATGCGCCGAACGTCGTCACCGCAACGGCCTTCCTGCGTGCGTTCAATGACGGCCGTCTGACCCACGTCGGACAGCGCGTCGTGGTCGTCGGTGGCGGCGATACGTCGATCGACGTCGCCACGGTCGCGCGGCGGCTCGGGCATATCGAGAACGTGACGACGACCGACTTCGA
>JBGSTN010000337.1:0-1946 GCA_041736455.1 Burkholderiaceae bacterium
CTGCGACTGCGCGGCGCCGGCCGGCTGTTCCGGCTCGAGGACAACGGCCTCGGTGCCACCACATCCGGGCTGCTGCAAGGCCCGCGCACGCGCAACACCTCGGTGTTTCGCGAGTTGAGCCTGTCGCCCTACACGATCGGCCAATTCGGCACGAACAGCGACTACGAGCTGGCCTACGAATACCAGCTCATCGATACGGGTCTGCGCAATGACACGAATCGTGTCTACGGCGACCTGCAAAGCAACGGCTATGCCGACGATCGGCTCGGCGTGACGGCGCGGGTGGATCTGCGCCGGGTCGACTACGAGAATGGTTTCGAGTATGACAACGTATCGGGGCTGCTGGGCGCTCACTGGACCACGGGCGGCAGACTGAAGCTGGGCCTGGGCGCCCACTACGGCGCGATCGACGTGCTACGCGACGCGTCGGGCGACAACAGCGGCTTCGGTCCGGCCGTGTACTGGGATTGGCGTGCATCGGAGCGAACCGTCCTGCAGGGCCAGTATGCGCGTGCGTACTACGGCGATGCGCTGGCGATGCGCTTCCGGCAGCTCTATTCGCGACTGCTGTTGTCGGCAACCTGGCGCAAGGACATCGAGGACGGCAATCGTGCGAGCACGTTGCTGTTTCGTCCGGTCGAGTCGTACAGCGGTGGCCGGCGCCGCGGTGGCGCGGACGAACGACTCCTGGCGTTCGATGACAAGCTGGCACTGCGTGACCTCGATCTCGGCGAGGGTGCCGAACTCTTCACGTCGCCGCTCGATACCGCACTGGTGTACGACAACACCGTTTCGCTCGCCGCCGCGTTCGCGCGGCCGCGCAATGCGGCGATCCTGTCCCTGTTCCATTCCGAGCGCCGCGCTGCGCTGGCGACGTTCAACCCCGGCAGCGAGACCGAGCTCGTACAGTACGGTGTCTACGCCGTGTTCGATCAATCGCTCACGTCTCGTCATTCGATCCGGCTGATCACCCAGTATGTGGTGTCCGAACTAGGCACGGCGGATATCGATGCGACCTCGTGGGGAGCGGACCTGTCGTGGCGCTACACCCTCGGGCCACGCTCCCATCTCCGTTTCTCCGTGCGCCATGTCACCCGCGACGGCGAAGGCGCACTGGCTTCCTACACCGAGAATGGCGCCGGCGCGATGTTCACCTATCAGCTCAAGTGACGCGACCACGCTTCAATGCCGTCGGTCGGGTGTCATCACCGACAGGCTCAGCGTCGAGGGATGTTCGTCGTCGTGATGCAGGCGGTGACGTGCACGTCGAGCCATCGTTTCGGCGAGCGGGTCGCCGCCGGTCTGCAGATTGCGGGCAAGGCGCGGAAAGCTGCTCGCCGCGACGTGCATCCGGAGGCGATGGCCCGGTTCGAATCGCCAGACCAGATCGCGTGCCTTGACGTCGACCACCACGATCTCGCCGCGCTCGAGCAGCGTCGCGCGACCGATACCGTTTCGGAAACGCACGCGCTGGGCGCCTTCCTGCAGATTGATCGAACGTCCGTCGGGTGCCACGTCGTTCACCCGCACGATCAGGTCCGCGTCGGGCGCGTCGGACGAGAAGAACAGATGCGCGGTGATCGGACCGGCGATGTCCGTGGGTCGGTCGAACGGCGGTGTCGTGAAGACCAGCACATCGTCTCGCCGTTCGACGTCCGACTGGTCGACGCGCCCGCCTCGGATACCGAGATGGCCTGCGCAACAGATCGGCCCGCCTCGCGAAGGCACCGGATCGTCGGGATCGCCGACCCAGGTGCTGATGCCGGGTCCGATCGCCTCGCGCTCCGCAGGTGCCGTCTCGTTCGCATCGATCTGTCGGTCGAGCCTGCCGTCGCCGTGGTGCGAGTTCGCACGTCCTGCGGCGGCGAGTCGCCATGTCCAGGTGCTCGTGTATTCGGGCGGCCAGTGCTGCGCGCTGCGCCATTGCTCGTCGCCTTCGCGGCGGT
>JBGSTN010000379.1:0-3298 GCA_041736455.1 Burkholderiaceae bacterium
CGCGACGTCTTCATGCGCATGCCGGCCGTCGCGCCGCTCAGCCGCACCATCCGCACCATCCGCGTCGGTGTCGGTCGCAGCGACGAGATGGCCATCCTCGAACAGGCATTCGATGCCGCCCTCAGGGAGACGATGTCCGAACGACCGTCTTCGGTGCTTCCGTCGTCGGCAAGAATTGCTTCGGATCGCCCCACAACGCCTTGAGCCGCGCGTCACGCCGGCAGCCGGCCCGATAGTACTTGTAGCGCAGTGGATTCTTCTGATAGAAATTCTGGTGGACTTCCTCGGCCGGGTAGAACGTGGTCGCCGGCTTGATGTCGGTAACGACCGGCTCGGGAAGGCGATTGCTCTTGTCGAGCGCTTCGCGCGACGCTTCGGCCAGCGTACGTTGTTCTTCATCCACCGTGAAGATTCCTGCTCGATACGCCGATCCGATATCGCAGAACTGACGATCGCCGACGGTCGGATCGATGTTGACCCAGAACACTTCGAGCAGTTTCTCGTAACTGACCCTGGCCGGCTCGTAGATGACTTCGACCGCTTCGCGGTGGCCCGAACGGTCGCTCGCGACGATCTCGTAGGTCGGATTCGGCACCTTGCCGCCGATGTAGCCCGAGGTGGTCGCGACAACGCCGTCGAGCGCATCGAACGGTGGCTCCATGCACCAGAAGCAGCCACCGGCGAAGATCGCCCGCGCCTGGCCCGGGCCAGGGACCGGTGCCTGAGCGAATTCGGCGGGCTCGATGGACCGAGTCTGCCCGGCGCCGGAGACTCCCGAATCGGACATCGCCACGCAGGTGACCAGGATCAACGGCGCGACGATCGCCGCCGCCAGCCTGAGCGTCAAGGTGATGGGCTTGTTCATGCGGGCTCGAAGTTCAATGCCAGACCGTTGTTGCAATATCGCTTGCCGGTAGGCGCCGGACCATCATCGAACACGTGGCCCTGATGCCCCGCGCAACGGCTGCAGTGATATTCGGTTCGCGGCAGGATCAGCTTGAAATCGAGCCGCGTGCCGACAGCGCCGGCCAGCGGTTCATAGAAGCTCGGCCAACCGGTGCCGCTGTCGTACTTGGTGGTGCTGTCGAACAACGGCAACTGGCAGCCCGCGCAGACGTAGCGACCCTTGCGCTTTTCATTGTTGAGCGGGCTCGAATGAGGCGGTTCGGTCCCCTCGTTGCGCAGGATGTCGAACTGCGCCGGCGTGAGGATCTCGCGCCACTGAGCCGGCGACTTCTCGATGGTCGGCGCGCCGGCATGGGCGGTCCGGCTGCGGTTGATCAGAACCAGCCCGGTGACGGGTATTGCGCCTGCGGCCAGCGCGTTCAGAAACGTGCGACGTTGCATGTGGAACTCCTGAGAAGGCGGCACGCCCGAAAGTCGGTGGGCGTAGTCCCGTGAGTCAGCCGCCCCGGTGCGAACTTACAATGCGAGCCGCCGCGGACGGAAGGCTTCGCCTCATCGCGCGGACGTCAGCACATGCACCGCCCGTTCGGCGATCAGGTCCTTGACCTTGGCAGCATAGGCGGCCATGTGCGGCGCGGCGGCATGGGCGAGCAATGCGTCGGCGCTCGCCCATTTCTCGATGACCATGAACGTGTCCGGTCCGATCGGAGATTGAATCTTGCCGAACCCCTCGGCATCGATCGCAGGGCCGTACTCGATACAGCCGTCCTCGTTACGCACCGCCGTCATATTGGCACGAAATGCATCGAGCACTTCGGCCCGCTTGCCGGGCTTGGCGGTGATGACGGCAATCACGTGAATCATTGCGAATCTCCTGGACGAGTGAATGAAACGGAAAATCGATGCCGAAACGGTCAACTGCGATATTGGGCCCAGATGGCGAGGCCGACAACGAGCAGCATCGCGGCAGACATCGACAGGTTGATGAGGGTCTGTGTCCATGGACCCAGGTCGAGCCGATGCACGCTGACTCCGGCGGCCAGCCAGGCCAGATGGATAGGAACCCAGATGATGTTGATGATCACGAACTTCAGAACGATCTCGATCAGCAGACTGTCGGGCCAGAACGCGAATCCGGTGAACAACGCTGCATTGACCGCGTAGGCTTTCGGGTTGACCAGCTGCAGCACCAGTCCCGAAAGCATGCCGGGTCGGCGACGCGATCGGACGAATGCGATCTGGCTGCCCGATAGCGCGATACGCATGGCCAGGTAGATCAGATAGCCGGCCGATGCGACCAGCAGAACGGTGCGAAGCCAAGGCAATGAGAAGACGATCGCCGCCAGGCCGGTGACGACGGTGAAGGCCACCAGGTTGGTCCCGATGAACAGGCCCTTGAGGAATTCCAGCCCGGCCTGAAAGCCGAAACCCGACCCCACGCCGGCCGTGGTCAGCACCCCCGGACCCGGCGTGATCAGCAGGAAGAAGACGGCAGCAGCGAAGGTAAGCATGGGAAATCCGGGGGCCTTGCCGACAGGCGCTGGCGCGACGCGATCTTAGCAGTGAGGGCCGGCGATGACCGGCCGGCCAGCAAGGGATCTGTCGGCAAGATGCAAATGGCGAGCCGCGACGCCGCATATCGTGGCTTAAGCCGCGCATGTTGGCCCTAGGATCGCACGATGACCGATCACGTGACTCTTTTCGATCCATCGTCCAGCGACCCACCGGCCCTCGTTCGCCTGCGTGAATCGATCGCCCGGCATCGTGATCTGCCGGCCACCGACTATGCGCCCAGGCGATTGGCGATCGCTGCCTCGAACCTGGAGATTCGTGTCCAGGAGCTCGCCAATCTGGCGTTCGCCGATCCTGCGATCGTCGTGCGACTGATGCGGATCGCCAACGGTTCGACATACGAAACGCGCGATCGGACCGAAGTGGTCGCCGTCCGGCGCGCGATCGCCTTGCTCGGTCACGACGCCGTTCGGCTCGATATCCGCAAACTGCCCGACTATGAAGCTCGCGTGCCGGACGAACATCAGACGATGGTGCGAGCAGAAATTGCGCAGACGGCCTTTGCCGCGCAGCTCGCCCATAACCTGCTCGATACGCGCAACCCGCTGGTTTCCGACGAAGGCGCAGTGACGGTCGTCATCAGCCGCCTGGCCAGCGTGCTGTGCGCGACCGTGGCCCCGCACGAGGTGTGTGCGTTGCGCTGGGTACGCCAGCACCATCCTGCCCTCAGCGAAGCGATCGAGCGGGAGCTGTTCGGACGCACCGAAGATCAGTTGAATCGCGAGATCGTCGAAGCCTGGCAGTTGCCGCGCAGCGTGCTGGCGACGATCGCTCGGGCCCGCCAGCGTCCGCAACCCGTCGCACAGGCGCGTGACTGGCT
>JBGSTN010000409.1:0-2749 GCA_041736455.1 Burkholderiaceae bacterium
GCCGCCGCCGCCGCGAGACCCTTGTTCGTGAGCCTCGTTGACGACCAGGCTGCGGCCATCGACGGAGTGACCATTGAGAGCCGCGATGGCTGCCTGCGCGGCCGTTGCATCAGCCATCGTAACGAAGCCGAAACCGCGCGAACGACCAGTATCCCGGTCAGTGACGATCTTGGCTTCGTTGACCTCGCCATGCTCGGCAAAGAGCCCCTCGAGTTGTTCGTCGGTGCTTTGCCAGGGCAGGTTACCCACGTAGATTTTAGTACCCATGTGCGGTGAAATCCTCGAAACAGGGAGAAGACCAGGAGAAAATCAGAAGTTAGAAGCGAAGCCTTCGGGACCTGCACGCGCATTCTGCGGAAACTGTCTATGAGCCACGTCGATGGCGTTAACAGCTGAATCTGTGAACCGACGCAAATCGTTTCGTTCTGCAGTCGGCCCGCGTGTCCGGACATGCCTTCCGGACGGGTAGTACACCGCGACTGGGCTCCGGATTGTGGAAACCTGGATCGGTGATCGTTGCAGCAGGATCTGGATCGAGGTCCTCAATGCCGATAGTGAAAACTGTTGACTCCTGTTTTGATGTGTGGACTCCCCCGTTCGGGGGGTCTGTTTAAGAATATGCCACACATGTTTTACAGTTTGCGATGAAGCCCCGGTCGACAACCCTGGATTGCTTACTGGCATTTTTCGCACCATTCCCGGGCTTTTCATGAATTCGTCGGAAATTTTGACTTGCGCAGGATCGACGGCATGATTTACGCAGCTCGCGGCAATTTGCGGGCCTGTAGTTCGGGCGGGAGAATTTGCAGGTCAAGGGGGATGCTCGAGGGTCGATGGGTCGGGTAGTCATTGGTCGTGTCGGCGGTCAGTCGGGGTGAAGCAGGCTGGCGCGGTGATCGGGAGACTGGATTCGAGACTTGTGAATCCGGTAAAACTGTATAAAAATACAGGTACCGTTGCCACCGAGATCTCACCATGCGTCCTCTGACCGCCCGCCAGCAGGAAATCCTGGCCCTGATCCGCCAGCACATTTCCGACACCGGCTTCCCCCCAACGCGGGCAGAAATCGCGCGCACGCTGGGGTTTCGTTCGCCCAATGCCGCTGAAGAGCATCTCAAGGCGCTGGCGCGAAAGGGCGTGATCGAACTCACCTCGGGGGCCTCGCGCGGCATCCGCCTCAAGATGATGGGCGATGAAACCGTTGCCGGGGGCGCGTCTGCCGTGCAGATCGCGATGAGCCTGCCGCTGGTGGGCCGCGTTGCAGCAGGCAGCCCTATCCTTGCCCAGGAACACATCACGGCGCACTACGCGCTCGATCCGGGTCTGTTCGCCGAAACGCCCGACTACCTGCTGCAGGTTCGCGGCATGAGCATGCGGGATGCCGGCATCCTCGATGGCGACCTGCTCGCGATCAAGCGGGCCACCGAAGCCCGCAATGGCCAGATCGTGGTTGCACGGGTCGGTGAGGAGGTCACGGTCAAGCGCTGGCACCGCCAAGGGTCACGGGTCGAACTGCTGCCCGAGAATCCCGAATTCCAACCCATCGTTCTCGACACCCGGCATGATGAATTCGCCCTCGAAGGGCTGGCCGTCGGGCTCATGCGCACGGGCAAACTGTGAGTCCTCACGAGATCAAGCACGTCTGGCGTGCAAGCGAGTTCGGCACACATGGCCTCGTGGTGCACGACAGCGGTTTTCCGCGCCTGGATGCCGAATTGCCCGGAGCCGGTTGGCCGGTCGGCATGCTCACAGAACTCATCACCCGTCAGGCCGGCATCGGTGAACTGCGTCTTCTGGTGCCGGTCATCCGGAAACTGACGCAAGCCGGCAAAGTCGTCATCCTGCTGGCTCCACCCTTGATCCCCTATGCCCCGGCACTGACGAGTTTCGGTATCGACCTCGACTATCTGATCATCATCCAGGCCAGCAATGCCGCCGATCGGCTCTGGGCAGTCGAGCAAACGCTCAAGAGCGCCAGCTTTGGCGCCCTGCTCGCCTGGCTGCCTCAAAGGCGCACCCGCAGCGAACACCTGCGGCGCATGCGGCTTGCCGCACAGATCGCCAACGGCCCGGTATTTCTTTTTCGGGACCTCGATGCCCAGTTCGATATGTCACCGGCTCCGTTACGGCTGTTGCTGCTGCCCCGGCCTGACGAACAGATTTCGGTGCAGATTCTCAAGCGTCGTGGTCCGGTCATGGCCATGCCGATGCTGCTCGAACTGCCGCGCCCGACCGCGGCCATCCGGCTGCGTACCCGCATTCCTCAACCTGTCACAGGGACTACGCTCAGCACGATCCACGCACCGCGGCATGAATCACTTCCGCTGCCAGGCTGATACGGGTGCCATCGCATGCTGTGGATTGCACTGCATCTGCCCCAGTTGTCGCTCGACATCATCGAGCGCACTCGTGAGCCAGCGGAACCACAGGCTGCCGGTGCAGCGACGCATCGCGTCGATATCGGGTCCGCAGATCCGTCGCTCCCGGCCGGCCCACTATTGGCCATTGCCGATCGCCTGACGATCCTATGCGCCAACGAAGCGGCCCAGGCGGCTGGTGTGCATGCCGGCATACGACGCGCGACTGCGCAAGCCCTGTTGCCCGACATCGAACTCATCGACCATGATCCGGTGCGCGAACAACAAGCGTTGACCAGCCTTGCCTGCTGGGCATTGCAATTCACCCCCTCGGTGGGTTTCGCGCCGCCACCGCTGCCGGAATCAGGCGCGCTGCGCGCACGCGCACGCAC
>JBGSTN010000597.1:0-9480 GCA_041736455.1 Burkholderiaceae bacterium
CTCGTCGGTTGCGTCGTTGCGGTGGGGTGTGGGCTGCTCATGGCTTGCTCTCGGCTCGTCGATGGGGGCAGGTCGCGCCGATACTATCGGAAGCGCGCGCCGGCTTGCACCGTTGGTATGCTGAACCGGTAAGTCTTTCACGCCGACTCAGTTTTCAGCGCACCCGCGAGTGCGACTGATCAATACGAACGGGAGACCGGCATGCGGCGATATTCGAAGATCTGTCTGGCGACCTTGATCGTCGCCGTCTACTGGAGCGGTACGTTCCGCGTCAGCGAGTCTGGTAACCACCCAGTGGCGCTCGCCCAGTGCACAATCCAGGGATGTTGAACGAGAGACTCGACCCCTTGCCTGTACGCCCGAGCGCCTCGGCGTGGCTGCGCGATACCAACGACCTGACCAGACAGTTCCTTGCCCTGGGCAGCGAGCCGGGCATCGTCAGTCTGGCGGGCGGTTTGCCTGCCACCGAGCTCTATCCGGTCCACGCCATCCAGCAGGCCACGCTGGCTGCCTTCGAGACGCATGGCACGATGACGCTCGAATACGGTCCGCTTGAGGGCCTGCCCGCACTGCGCGAACTGATCGCCGCGAGGGCCAGTGCCGAAACCGGGGCGATGATCCAGCCATGCAATGTCCTCGTCACCAGTGGGTCGATGCAGGGCCTGAATCTCGTCGGCAAGGTGCTGGTGGACCCGGGCGATGTGGTCGTCGCGCAGTCGCCTACGTACCTCGGCGCCCTCGACGCATGGCGACCGCGCCATCCGATCTACCGTCGTCTCGACTGGGACGCGCTGGATGAAGGCTTCGAGGCAATGCTGGCCAATGCCAAGTTCGTCTATACGGTACCCAATTACTCGAATCCCACCGGCCGCCTCGTCTCGCAGAACCAGCGCGCAAGCCTGCTGGATCGCGTGCTGAAGGCCGGCACCTGGCTACTCGAGGACGATCCGTACCGGACCCTGGTGCTGGATGGCGAAGCGGGCGCGTCGATTCTTGAACACTATGCGCGCCGTTCTCATGGCCCGTACGAAGGCCCCGTCATCTACCTCGGTACTGTCTCCAAGAGTGTGGCGCCCGGCCTGCGGGTGGGCTGGATCATCGCGGAAGCGGGGCTGATCGAGAAGCTCGCGCTCGCCAAGCAGTCCAGCGATCTGAGCAGCAGCATGTTCACGCAGGCCATCGTCTACGAACTGCTGATGCGCAACATCGATCGCGATCACGCGGCGAACATGGTCTCGGTCTATCGTGAGCGCCGCGATGTGCTATGTGACGAAGCGGC
Source organism: Burkholderiaceae bacterium (assembly GCA_041736455.1). Taxonomy (GTDB): domain Bacteria; phylum Pseudomonadota; class Gammaproteobacteria; order Burkholderiales; family Burkholderiaceae_E; genus JAUIAI01. Next base: position 1,280 of record JBGSTN010000597.1, read on the forward strand.
GCAACGGCTTAGCGAGTGGTTCGAGTGGGAGGTACCGGTCGGCGGCATGTTCGTGTGGCTGCGTTCCCGGAATCGCGCGATCGATACAGATGCGTTGTACCGGTTCGCGATCGCCGAAAAAGTGGCCTTCGTGCCCAGCAGCGTCTTCGATTTCAGCGGAGAAGATCGGTTCGCTATGCGCCTGAATTTCACGCGTTCGTCCCCGACGGACATTGCCGAAGGCGTCAGACGACTCCAGCGAGCGGTGCTGCGCTACTGGAGCGCAAACGGCGGCGGGTCGTCAGCTTCGGTGAAGATCGCCTGAGCGACCGCGTGACTCGCCCGCCGGCTCATCGCTCGCACCGACGACCCGGCGGTTTCACCTATGACTCATCGACGGACTCATGGCCGATGATCGCGATCTGTGCCAGGATAAGGTCGATCGCGACGGGTTTCTTCAGAATCGCATTGAATCCCGCCTCGCGGCACATGCGTTCGCTGACATCGCGACCGGTGAGTGCGACGATACGGGTTGCGGGGTGAGCAGCGCCCTGTCTCAGCCGCTTGACGACCTCCATCCCATCCATGTCGGGCAAACCCAGGTCGAGAAAGATGATCTGCGCTTCCGACGCGCTGGCGATGTCGAGCACTTCGTGCCCACTGTGCGCGATGGTTGCCGCGAATCCCCGCAATTCGAGCAACATCGCGGTTGCGAGCACCGCATCCTCGCTGTCGTCGACCAGTATGATCTGCCGCTGCGACGCAGTTTTAGGGGAATGTTGCGCGTCCGCAGCCGACTCATCGCGAGGTGAAGCGACAAGGCCTGCAATCGTGTCGATCAGGGCGCTGCGGTCGATGGGCTTGGTCAGATAAGCGCTGCAACCGGCGCTGATGCAACGTTCGGCGTCCCCGCCGAGAGCCCGCGCCGTCATCGCAACTATCACGCCTTCGTAACCCGACGCGCGCAACTGCCGGGTTGCACTCTCGCCATCGACCAGTGGCATCTGCATGTCCATGACGAGTGCATCGTAGACGATCGTGCCATGACCATCCGCCGTCACGCAGTCGATCGCCTGCTGCCCACCGCAGGCGATATCGACCTGGGCGCCAGCGGCTTCGAGGAAGGACTTGATCAACGACCTCATGTCGTTATGGTCATCGATGACGAGAATCCTCGGGTGCCCGTGGAACATGGGAAACGGCGTAACTGAGATGTCATCGATCACGGCAGTTGTCCAATCAGGTTCGACGAGTTGCGCGAGTTCATTATCGCTGACCGGGAGTCTCAGCTCGAGCACCGTGCCAGAGGAATCCGTGCTGGCGACATTGACACTTCCACCGAGCTGATGGGAAAGACGCTGACTGATGGCCAGCCCCAGGCCGGCACCGTCATGGCGTCGACCAGAACCGCTGTCGGATTGCACGAACGGCTCGAACATCGAGAATAGCTGCCGCTGGGCAATGCCCGGTCCGGTATCACGAATCGTGATCACCACGACTGCGGGCGATTGCTGGTCCAGTCGGATACTCACGTCGACGCCACCGGTCACGGTGAACTTGATGGCATTGCCGATGAGATTCAACAGGATCTGCCGTACCCTTTTCGCATCAGTTCGTATCAGTGCAGGAATCCTTCCGTGCTGGATGAATGCGTAGTGAAGTGATCGCTGCCGCGCACGTGGCTCTAGCATGGCAGTCGCCTCGGCGACCATGCGTCCGATATCGACCGTCGCCGCATCGATGTCCATCCGTCCGGCCTCGATGCGCGACATGTCCAGGATGTCATTGAAGATTTCGAGCAGATGCCTGCCATTGCGTTGGATTGCCTCGACGGCTTCTCTTTCCGCAGGATCGCGCAACGTCGCCGCCAGAATGTCGGCGTAGCCGAGTACAGCGGTCATCGGCGTACGAATCTCGTGACTCATGTTCGCCAGGAACTCGCTCTTTGCCTGACTGGCGCTCTCGGCGAGTTCGCGCGCCTGGGCCAGCGCGCGAGATGTCGCCAGATCGGCGATCAATCCGTGCGTCATCGTCCGGGTCTTGCGAAAAAGTCGGTGGCTTTCATCGATCACATCGAAGTCGAAACCTTGATCCCAGATGTCTGTACTGGTGCCAAGCATCAGGCAGCCACCTGCCTTCAACCCGATCGCAAGCATCGACAGCGCGACACGTCGCGCATCGGGTTCGAGAAAGACCAGCAGATTGCTGCAGGTGACGATATCGACATTGGTAAACGGTGCGTCCCGCAACAGATCGTGTCGCACGAAGGTGATCGACCTGCGAAGCGCGTCGTTGGCGACGAAACCGTCGCCGGCTGCGATCCAGTACTTCTGCCGTGTGGCGGTCGACATTGCCGCAAATCGTTCCGATTCATAAAGGCCTTGCGATGCCTTGAGCAGCGACGGTTCGTGAACGTCCGTTGCAATGATCCTGAAATCGACTTTCGAACAGTTTTCGTCGATTGCATCGGACAACACCATCGCGAGCGTATAGGCCTCTTCTCCTGTGGCACATCCGGCCATCCAGCAACGGATCGTGCTTCGTCCAGGGCTCGATGCGATAAGAGGTCTGAGCACCTTGTCTTCGAGAACGGCACAACGATCCGGATCTCGAAAGAAGCAGGGAACATTGATCAGCAATTGGGAAACGAGCGCTGACACCTCAGACGGCTCGGCCTGCAGGCAATTCAGATAGTCCATTGCCGTGCGGCTTTGTGTCGACTTCATTCGCTCGGCGATTCGGCCGAGGAGGGCGTTCCTGTCGTAGTCGCCGAACGTGGTCTTCTGGGATGCATCGACGGATTCGAGTATGGCAGCCACGACTTCCGGTGTCGCACTCAACGACTCGATAGCGGCGTTCACGATCCCGAGTCGAGTGGCAATCGTCTCGCCGATCGTTTCCGGCCTGCAGAATTCGTCGACGAGGCGGTCGCTGGACGATGCGGCGCGACAATCGCCTGCTGCGATCCGGTCTTCGGCAATCACGTGAACCCCGGCGCGTCTGGCGGCCACGATGCCCGACGTTGCATCGCGAGCGGTTCCGGACAGCACGACAAAGGTCGACAACGTTTCGGGCGACTCTGCCAGAGAGCGGCAGAAATTCTCGATCGGCAGACGACTTTCGGGCGACAGCGAATCCGGTACACAGTTCAGCATGCCTGCTTCGTAGGTGATCACATGGCCCGGTGGCGGAAGAAAGAGGGTGTCTGGCAAGACAGGCACGGTCTGACTCACGACTCGGACGGGCACGGTGGATTGCCGATGCATGATCGCGTCGGTGACCGATGTGCGCTCGCGGGCGGGATCCTGCACAAGGACATAAGCGGCCCCGCTGTCATCCGGCAGATGGGCCATCATTCGCTCCAACGATTCGAGACCGCTGGTTGACGCGCCGATCGCGATGACAGGTGTTCTCGAACAAGACACCATTGGACTCTCAGGGGGGTTGGGCTGTTACACATTTGTTCGATGCACCACCGCAGCAATTACCGTGCCCCCATCAGGGTCAGGTCTCTCATTTGTCGTCGCAATACACCCGATTTCCGGGACCAATGAGGGACCAATGAGGGTCAGGTCTCTCATTTGCCGTCGCAATAGACCCGATTTCGCGGTTGCACGCGGACGCTCATGACCGATGTTTGCCCGTTCGATCGGCTAACGATGCAAGGTATAGGCGCTATCGCGCGTGACGGCACCTGGTCGACCAAACCAAGTTGCCCGGCCGGAAATTTCCTCTTCACATCACGCGAAAGACTCGGGCCCGCCGAGCATCCGGCGTCGCGAATTTGGAGGCGATTACGGGTTGAAGAGCAAGACTGTCATGCGCGATATAGCCGCCTTCGAAGGGTCCCGTTTCTCGGTGCGATGGAGATCGATATCCACGACGCAACCACGGCAACAGCTTCGGCAATCGGCGATGTCAAATGAGAGACCTGACCCCGAATTTGGGCAATCGGCGACGTCAAATGAGAGATCTGACCCCGAATTTCTTACGGCTCGGGATAGGAGGCAGGGAGCGCCACGGTGAAGACGGTGCCCTGGTCGATCACCGACTCCAGCGACAGCGTGGCGTCAAGCAGTTCGCACAGGCCTTTGACGATCGACAGGCCGATTCCCTCGCCGGACTGCTCGGTGGCTCTGCGGCGGCCGGCATGGTTGTCGATCGGTGCGATGCGACCGCGGGGTGGATTCGTCTCATCCGGATCATTGCGCGTTGCAGCCGCCATTTCATGAGCCTGCTCGGTAGCCGCCCCGATCGCCGCGGCCATTGGTGCAGCCTGGCTCGTGTCGAAGCCGGGACCGGTGTCGGCGACACTGAATTTCCAGCGGCTGCCACCGTCCGATTCCACGCATTCGCAGCTCACGACGACGCCGCCAACCTGCGTGTACTTGAGCGCGTTCAATACGAGGTTTTGCGCGATCCGACGAACCTTGACCACGTCGCCATCGACGAGACAGGTATCGGGACCGTCGAAATGCAGCGACAGGCCACGTTCGCCGGCAATCGGCTGCAGATTCTCGCAGAGCTCGCGCAACACGGTCGACGCGTCCATGGGCGCCACGATCCGATACTCCTGGCCGCCGCGCAGACGGGCGAGGTCGGTCACAGCCTCGAGCAATTGCGTCAACGATCGCACATTTCGTTCGAGCAGATTGAAGAAGGTCGCTCGGATCTCCGGCGATGCCTTGTCTGACCCGAGCCCAGCGGTGACAGTCGAAACGATATCCAGGTTACCGCGCAGATCATGTGCGGCATTCCGCCACAACTGAGCGCGACGGCCCTCGAGATCCTTGAGGGTCTTCAGGGCGCCGTCGAGTTCGGCAATATGGGCAGCAGCTTCGATCTGGCGGAGTTCGAAGAACTGTGATGCACTGGCCGACATGGCGATGCCGAAATGGGCCGCCCAGCGGCGGCGCGCAATGCTCAACGCGTCGAGCCATGAAGCATCGTGAGACGGGACGCTCTCCAGTTCAGCGACCACGCATTCGTTGAGTCGACCGAGTTCCCGCGTCACTTCGGCAAGGTCGAAGCCTTGCTGCCAACGGTGCATCCCGTGGGCTCCACCATCTTTTCTCTGCTCGGATCGGGCCTCGTGCAGATCGACACCGTCGTCGGCCATCAACGCCTGCTCGAAATCTTCGAGAATCGCAGGGATGTGATCACTCAATTGAGCGCGAGTCAGGGTCGCACCAGTTGTCAGTTCGGGATCACGCGCCACAGCTGCGCGCCATTCCTCGAGTATCCGAGGCCGCCTGGACTTCAGTTGACGTCCCAGGTCGGCAAGTTTCTCCTGTGCTTTTGGCATGTTCTATCCGGATGTTCGACGAAGGTCGATCGACTGCACACGGTTTGCTTGTGGCATCACGGGCGCACCCGGCGAATGTCTATTGTGCGACTGCCAGGGGAATTGCGGCATCCAGGGCGAAATGGGGCGCCCATTGATGTCGCGGGGGCACCTGACCAGTTCATCCCGAACATCCATTGTTGATTTGACATAATATACATTATGCGAATTAGATGAGGCATGAGAGAACTGACCCTCATCGCAACTTGGCTGAAGGATGAGAGACCTGACCCCCATCCTAGTCGTGGCGGATGCAGAGCTTGCCGAAGTGCCTGCCGGCCTTCAGGGCGGTCATTGCCGCTTTGAGGTCTTCGAAGCCATAGACCTGGTCGACCTGGGGGACGATCCGGTGCAGTTCGATCGCGCGGACCATCGCTTCGAAGCCGTCGCGATGGCCGACGGTCACTCCCTGTAGTCGTACCTGGCGGGTGATGACCAGGCCAAGCGGTGTCGACATCGTGTTGCCCGACAGAATGCCGATCATCGAAAGAACACCGCCGGGCCGGATGCAGCGCAGCGATTGCGGCAACGTCTTTTCGCCACCGAGCTCGAGAACATGGTCGTAGCCGTCGCCGCCGACCTTTGCCGCGGCCACCTTGCCCCATTCTGGGTCCGCGACGTAGTTGATCGCGAGATCGGCGCCCATGGCCGTCACGCGATCGAGCTTTTCGTCGCTGGACGAGATCATCGTGACATGCATGCCCAGCGCCTTACCGAACTGCAGCGCGAACAGCGCGACGCCACCGGTTCCTTGAACGAGCAATCGGTCACCGGCACGCGTGGTGCTGCAGGTCGTGAGTGCGCTCCACGCCGTGAGCGCTGCGCACGGCAGGCAGGCTGCCTGCTCGTCGGTCAGGAAAGCCGGCACGCGTGCCACGCCTTCCTCGGATAGACACATGAACTCCGCCATCGTGCCGTCGAGCGGAGCGCCCAGCGAACCGGTCATCTTGGCGACACTGGGCTCGCCACTCTGCCATGTCTGGAAGAACATCGGACAGACACGATCCCCGATCTTCACGCGGGTGACGCCGGCCCCGACGGCGACGGCCTCGCCGACACCATCGGAGATCGGAATCAGTGGCAATTCACCTGTCTTGCGCCCGTAACCGCGATCCGGCACGACCAGGTCCCGGAAGTTCAGCGACGAGGCCTTCATCTTGAGCAGGACTTCGTGCGGTCCTGGTTCCGGCACGTCTCGCGTGGCGAGTTTGAGATGATCGAAGCCCCAATCGTCCTGGATCTGGAATACGCGCATGTGGCTGCCTCCTGAGCATGATGGCGGTGGATATACTTGCCTGCATCGTACCGTCTGTCGGAGTCCGGCCTTGAGTCTGCTGTCAGCGCAATCGTCGGTCCTGGTGCTCGTCGACTATCAGTCCCGACTGATGCCGACGATCGATGAACATCCGACGGTGCTCGCCCGAGCGCAGTTGCTTGCCGATGTCGCCCGCATCATCGGCGTGCGCACGGTAGGTACCGAGCAGAACCCGCAGGGCCTCGGACGCAACGACGTGGCGCTACGTGCACGATGCGAAGAAACGCTCTCGAAGATGCATTTCGATGCCTGCGAGGACGGCCTTCTCGAAGCATTATCGCGTGGCGATCCGTCGGCCACTCACGACGTCGTCATCGCGGGCTGCGAGGCGCATGTCTGTCTGCTGCAGACGGGGCTGGGCCTCATAGGCGCGGGTCGCCGGCTCTGGGTCGTGTCCGATGCCTGTGGTTCCCGTCGTGCCAGCAGCCATCGGCTCGCCATGCAGCGGCTCGCCACGGCCGGGGCAACCCTGGTCGACGCGGAGATGGTCGTCTTCGAATGGTTGCGCAGTTGCGAACATGCGCAATTCCGTGATGTTCTGCAGCGGCTGAAGGCGGCGGGCACGTCGGCCGGACACGCAAGTCCCTGACAAGCGCTATGCTTGCATCGAAGCGCTGAACCAGTGCGGCGCAGTTCACGGAGGAGACGAGTTGCAGCCGGCGGTCCGGAGAAGGTCAGACAGCGGCAAGGATGTCCGCGTGCCATCGACCAGATCGGCACGGCTGTGGCGTGCGATCGACTACGCGGCGCTGGCCCTGGCGGCGATGGCCGCCCTCGCCCTGCTCACGCTGTTGCTGCTGGTGAGCGCGTCGGCCCTTGGCCGGCATCTTTTCGGCAGCGATCTCGTCTTCTCCGCCGATTTCGCACGCATGCTCCTCGCGCTGATCGTTGCGGGATCCGTCGCGTTCGGTGCGCGCCATGGCTCGCATTTCCATCTCGACCTGCTCGGCATGCTGGCCGGTAATGACGATCTCCGGGCAGTGGATCTGTTCAGCCGTGTCACCGGCCTGCTGGTCGTTGGTGCGCTGGTAGCCGCGTTGTGGCTGCTCGGCGACTGTCGAACCTCCTGCGGCGCTTTCGACACGATCGATATTCCGTTCGCCCCGTTCTACCAGATTCTCGCGCTCGGCATGGCCTGCTATGCCGTCATGCTGCTGGTCGAGATCGCTGTCCTGATGATGCGTGGTCGCGATCGCTGATGTCTCTGCGCAATGAGTGATTTCGACGTAGGGCTGGTGGGACTCGCGGTGTTGAGCCTGCTGTTCCTGCTGCGGGTTCCGGTCGGTACCGCCATGCTCGTCGTCGGAGCAGGCGGGGTGTGGGCATTGCATCAGGACGGCGCGATGGCAGCATTGCGCACGCTCGGCACCGGCACCTTCGCGGTTTCCACGCTATACGTCGCCTGTCTGTTGCCCTTGATCGCCCTGCACGGCCAACTCGCCGCCGCCTCAGGAATGAATCATGACTCGTACCGGGCCGCCATCGCCCTCTTCGCGAAGCGCCGCGGGGGCCTGCTGGTGGCCTCGTTCACCGGCGCTGCCGCGCTCGCGGGCATGACCGGCT
>JBGSTN010000443.1:0-1576 GCA_041736455.1 Burkholderiaceae bacterium
TGCAGGCGGGAATCGGCCGCCAGGACCCGCCGGATACGGATGCGATCGCGCTTCTTCTGCAGGAGCTCGACGCCTCGCTGCAATTCCGCGCGATCCGGCCGGGCTCGGACGGCGAACGCGTCGGCATCGTTGCGGAGCTGCATGTGGGTCCGCAGCTTCCGGTCCAGGCGATTGCGCTCGTCCGCATGCCCGACGTCGAGTTCCGTCTGTTGCCGACAGGAACCACGCCGCCGACGGCCTTCGTCACGGCAAGGGCCGAAGGAACCGCGATCGTCATCGACGCATTGCCGGTTGAGATCCGGCTTCCGCGGCGCATGCTGATGCCGATCGAGGAAGCGCCGGGAGATCCCATCCAGCTCGAGCAGGTCGCGGTGACGGGATTCCAGGCGGGTTTCCACGACACGCTCGGCATCACGCTTCGCCGCGACGAGCCGAGCTCGATCTACGTGCACGTCAAGGTCCGGTTCACCGAGGCACGCGAAGTCGTGATCGAGCCCGCGGTGCCGCTGTCGATTGGTCCATGCCGAATCTTCGGGCTGCCATGCCGCGGTGTGCATGACCTCGCGCTCACGCCGTTTGCTTCGCTCGCCAGCGATCCGCACGCCACCGGGCAGGCGCTCGAATGGATCCGCCACCCGCTCGTGCCACTGATCGAGGACGAGCCCACCGGGTTCGCAACCTTCCGCACGATCGACTTCGACGATCGCCGCAAGCCCTTCAGCAGCCTCATCGAGGCGGCCGACGAATTCCGCGCCGAAGGCCAGAAGGTCGAGATCGTGCTGGAAGACCTCGCGATGCCGATGAACTCGCTACTGTTCCCGGTGCCGACGCATTTCACGCTCGGCCTGCGGCGCAAGATCGGCGTGCTCGACGATCCCAGCAGCGCCTTCGACCTGTCCGGCCTCCCGCTCAAGGTGCACCTGCCGCAGCCCGTCGACGTCATCGGCAGGTATCTCGTCATCGAGCAGTTCCTGTTGCGCAGCGTTCGCCTGGACGACCCGAACGCCGGCGACGCGCAGTTCCTGTTCGCCAAGATGGTGATCACGTCCGACGAGGCGGGCGGTGGACATGCGGCCACCATCGACGTCACCGACGAATGGACGCTGGAGCTGGGCTGGCGCCACGACCCCGGCGTCCCGTTGTTCAAGCTCTTCGGGATCGACGTTCGACTCCTTGGCGCGCGGGTCGGCTTGTCGCTGGAACGCTTGACGAGCGACACCAGGCATTACGACTTCGAAGACCTGTTCGTCCTCGTCGCCGACCTCGAACTCCTGGTCAACGAGGGCGAGAACGAAGTCATCGTCATGAAGCCGGATCTCAAGAAGCCCAAGGTCATCGTCGTGCGCGACTTCGGCTGGCGACTGGGCTCTTTCTCGATCGGCAAGTTCTGGAATCCGAATGGCGCCGATCTCGTCGCGTTCGACATGATCCGGCTGCACGTCGACGAGTACGGATTCGTGAGCGATCCGAACGGGGGCAGGTATTTTGCCCTGACCGCAACGCTGCCTCTCGGCACGGAGGCGGTGACGCCGGCGCCAGGAACGCCTGCGAGCCCCGACAAGGTCAAGCACGCAGG
>JBGSTN010000468.1:0-3539 GCA_041736455.1 Burkholderiaceae bacterium
TGAGGTCGCGGCCGAAATCGATGTGAACGCCGGGCGGGCCGTCGCGGTACCGTTCTGCGGCGATACCACCGACGAGGCCTTCCGCGCGTCCGTGTTCGACGCGATGACGAACCGGTTCGGCAACGTGTCGCTTTGCGTCCCGGCTGCCGGTATCACCCGTGACGACCTGGCGGTCCGGGTCGACCGGCATACAGGCAAGGCGCACATCTATCCGCAGGAGATGTTCCGCCAGGTGGTCGAGGTCAACCTGATTGCGCCGGTCTACTGGGCACTCGAGATGATCGCGCGGATTGCGCAGGATCGTGCGGAGCGCGGCCTGAAGAAGTGGATGCCGGACGAGCGCATCCAGGGGTCGGTGGTGTTCATCGGCTCGATCTCCTCGCAGGGAAATCGCGGCCAGATCTCGTATGCGAGCACCAAGGCCGGTCTCGAGGGCGCGGCCGCGACCATCATGAAGGAGGCCATGTTCCACGGCGTGCGTTGCGGCGTGATTCATCCCGGCTTCACCGACACGCCTATGGTGCGTGCGCTGGGGCCCGACTATGTCGCCAAGAACATCTTGCCGTTCACCCAGCTCGGCCGGCTGATCCGGCCCGACGAGATCGCCGATGCGATCTGCTTCATGCTCGAGAACTCGGCCGTGAGCGGCGAACTGTGGGTCGACGCGGGATGGCATTCGCCGGCCTGAGTGGACTTCGAACGACCGCCACGCGACGCTGGGCCTGACTCAACCATCACTCAATTCTGAAGTTGTCGACCCGGCGATGCCCCCTTTGCGAGAGGGCATTGCCGACGATCGACCGGTGCTGAAGCGGTGCGCGAAACACGGCGCGAATAGTCGGCAGGCCAAGCGGCAAGATGGACGGTTCGTCGCCGAGGTTCATCGGCAAGCCTCGCCTGCACAGGTGTCTGCCGACAGCTGGGCGTAGTAGATCGACAGATCCCGCATCTGCGCTTCGTCGAGTTCTGGAACGACCTTGTGCATCATCCGTGCCAGCGGTGTGCCGCCTCGCTTTCCTGCTTTCCAGAGTACGAGTTGCCTGAACAGGAACGATGCAGGTTGCGAGGACAGCGGCGGGTAGTCGTGGGACAGGGCTTGTTCCCACGGTCCATGACAGGCACTGCAGACCGGGATATCCAAGGCCTTTCCAGGGATGCGGCCATTGGCCAGGTCCTCGCCGCGCGCTATCGCTGCAGCCAGGGACAGCGTGTCGTTTGCGTTCCAGCTTGCCGGAATACCGAATCCGGCCTCTCGCTGAGCATGGTTCTCCGCTGCGCCGGCAGGACCGACCGCTGCATAGTATTTCGCCAGCACTTCGATCTCGTCGTCGTCGAGCTTCGATGTGGCTTGCTGCATGATCCCACTGTGGCGTTTCTGTTCCCGATAGGCGGTCAGGCTGGCTTCGATATACCCTGCATTCAGGCGGTTGAGATTCGGTACGTGCCGGTTGTCCGAGCGCCCCGTCAGGCCATGGCAGCCGACGCAGCCGTGCCGGCGCGCGATACCGAGTGCTGCCTCGACTTCCGTACCGCGCTTGCCCGGCACCTGGTCCATCGACTCCTCATGGTGAGTCGTCAGCGCCTGATAGTCTTCCGGCGCAAGTTCATGCACACCTGCCAGGAAAGCGACCACCGGCCAGACGTCGTCATCGCGCACCTGCGTCGGCCAGTGCGGCATGCCGCTCATCTTCACACCGTTCCTGACGATCCAGAACAGGTGCTCGGCCTGCCAGCCCGCGACTGCTTCCCCGATCGGGGGCGGCGTCGGCAGCATCGCCCGCGCGATCGATGATCGTCTTCGCCCTGGCTCTCCATGACAGACGGAACATGCCTGCTGGTAATGACGCGCACCAAGGCGCACCAGCGAGTCGTCTTCGAGCACGGGCACTTCCGAGGCTTCCGGAGCGCGCAGCCTTACCGAGTTCTCGTAGGAGGTATGCAGCACGTCGTCCACGAACGGCAAGTGACCCGACCGTGCCGATACGTTGTAGAGGCCCAGGAACACGACGGCCATCGCCAACAGGAGAGCCGCCAGGACCACGAGGATCAGTGTTCGTACGGCCACTGACATGCGGGCGATGGTACGGACGATCGTGCGAGCGATCATGGCAATGTCCCGTGCGAGCCGTCCGCCGTGGAAACCGGTCCGAGTGCTGCCTTGACACGCCACAGTCCGGCGAGCAGGTAGACCGACGGACCGATCGTCAGCATGATCATGCCACCCAGCTGTTGAGCATCCAGTCCGAGCGGATCCGAAGCCGCACAAAGGTACAGCGGCCGAGGGCTCAGGGTGATCAGGGCACCCAGCAGGGTCATGTGCATCGATGTCAACAGCAGGGCACCGGCGCCCGCCAGGGCGCGACCTGGATCCAGTACCGACGCCCAGAAGAAGAGACCGATGGCGAGGAAGCAGGCCTGCTCCACGATGAGCCAGGTGCCCGCGTCATGCACGAGGTCGTGCGCCCCCGGTACATGCCAGCCCCAAACGAGGACGAACTCGGCAAACGAGGCCAGCAGAGGTGCCGCCGGCAGTCTGGCGAACAGACCCCAGGCACCGACGACCAGGCATGGGGCGGCGACTGCCACCAGGGTCATGTGACGGGTCATGTGCGCGACGAACTCCGGCATGTCGGGCAACAGATGCGGCGCGATCCATGCCATGCCGCAGGTGGCGACTCCCGCTGCCAGCCAGGCGGGTGCAATACGGTTCATGCGCAACTGTCCAGGAACACGGCAGGCATGGCGACATAGCACACACCGATGAACGAGACGACAGACAAGAGGAACGAAGCATGACCCAGGAACTCATGACGGTGCTCGTGCGTGGGCAGGTTCTGGACGTATTGCTGATCTTCACCGAAACCCCATTGGCGCCAGGATTGCCAGCCGATATACGCGATTCCCGCCAGGCTGCCTAGGGTGATGATCAGGATGTACCAGCGCAGATGCAGCACCGACATCTGGGGAATCCTGGCGCTGCAGACGAGCGCAGTGAGTATGTAGCTGGCTAGAAAGTGAAATACCCAGATGGTCGGCGCGAAGACGATTCGCCACAGGCTGTCCGATTCCTCGGCGAATTCATGTTGATCATCGTTCGCGTAGCCCAGGTCCACGCGCTCAAGGTAACTGCGCTCGAGGCTCCCGCGCCCTCGATTGCCGTTCCCGGGATTCGTACGGCCGGGATATGCCGTGGTCCGATTCCGCTGCGTGGGGTCCATGACTACAGCCACCTCGGCGTGACGGCCATCACGAGCACGCTGACGATGGTCGTGAAGGCCATGAAATGCCAGTAGAGACAGACGTTCTGCAGGTCGGCATCGTGGCGCGCCGTCAGCTTGCCGGAAAGGCTGCCGGCGAGACAGTAGGCCTGCATGATGAGACCTGCGCCTGCGTGCAGCGACAGCCAGATGAGCAGTGCATGGATGATCGCCGGATACACATGAGCGACCGGGTCCATGGCGACGGAAGTCACCGCGCCGATGGCCAGCGCGGTGCCCGTGAGCGTGGCCAGCATGCCGGCGACGAGCATCGACCTGGCC
>JBGSTN010000469.1:0-2738 GCA_041736455.1 Burkholderiaceae bacterium
GGCAGTCGCTGCGGATGCCGGGCGCACGCGTGATGCGGGTTTGCAGCCGGCTGCGGCGCTGGTGGACAACGACGATTGGGAATCCTTCTGACACGTACGCGCTGTTCTTTCGCTCGGGGGCGTCACTGAAAAGATGGCGCCCTTTTGCCGTCTGGTCGATTCGATGACGACTAACGAAAGTCGCGCGAATGAATGCTCAACCGCCCCAGCAGCGAGGTGTGATCTTCGACTCGACGGGCTACGAGATGACGTACCTGCCCGGTATCGTCGTCTTTCTGCCAGATGCCGTAGACCGTCATCAGGCGAGCGCCCAGCACGGCCTGCCGAAAGCGCTCGACGAGTTGTGGCCAGACGATCACGTTGATCTGGCCGGTTTCGTCTTCGAGGGTCACGAAAACGACGCCGCTGGCGGTGGAGGGCCGCTGACGATGCGTGACGATGCCGCTGGCACGTGCCAGGCGTCCGTGCGGGAAATGCTGCAGGACTTCGGCCGTCTCGACCCGGAAGCGCGCAAGCGCGGGGCGCAGCAGAGCCAATGGGTGACGTCCCATCGAAATGCCTAGCGATTGATAGTCGGCCACGATGCCCATCGCCTCGCTGGGTGTCGGCAGGTTCGCAGGTGCCTCGTCGATCACCGCATCGGCGAGCAATGGCGGCATCGCTTCGATGGCGGCCACTTCCCAATGGGCGTGGCCCCGGTGACCGGTCAGCGATTGCAGTGCCGCTGCATGGGCAAGTGCCTGCAGGTCGTTGTTGTTGAGCCCGCTCAGGCGTGCCATGTCCGTGACATCGTCGAAAGCGAATTCACTGAGCGCTTCGCCGCGGGTCGCGGTGCGGATGCCGCGTTCCAGTTCGCGTCGAGTGCGTGCGGCCAGCAGCTTATGAGCACCCGCCTCGGAAAGACCATGGATCCGGTTGAGCCCGATGCGCACCGCGGGCTGGGGACGCCGGTCGACGCCATCGTGAGCCGCTTCGAAGGCCATGCCCGATGCCTCTTCCAGCGTGCATTCCCATTGACTGACGAGCACATCGACCGCACGCACTTCGATGCCGTGTTCGCGGGCGTCGCGGACCAGTTGCGCCGGTGCGTAGAATCCCAGCGGCTGGCTGTTGAGCATGGCGGCCAGGAACGCCGCCGGCTCATGGCACTTGATCCAGCAACTCACGTAGACGAGCAGGGCGAAACTGGCCGCGTGACTTTCCGGGAAACCGTATTCGCCGAATCCCTCGATCTGCTTGAAGATCCGCTCGGCGAAATCGAGGTCGTAGCCCCGCGCCAGCATGCCGTCGATCACGCGCTGCTGGAAAGAACCCAGGCCGCCCTTGCGCTTCCACGCTGCCATTGCCCGGCGGAGCTGATCGGCTTCGCCAGGGCTGAAGCCGGCCGCGAGAATCGCGATCTGCATCACCTGCTCCTGGAAGATCGGGATGCCCAGCGTGCGCGCCAGCGCCGGCTTGATCTCGTCGCGAGGGTACTCGACCGGCTCGAGTCCCTGGCGGCGCCGCAGATAGGGATGCACCATGCCACCCTGGATGGGCCCGGGCCGCACGATGGCGACCTCGATCACGAGATCGTAGAAGCAGCGCGGACGCAGACGCGGCAGCATGCTCATCTGCGCCCTCGACTCGATCTGGAAGACACCGACCGTGTCGGCGCGCGAGATCATGTCGTAGGTGGTGGAGTCTTCACCGGGGATGTCCTGCAGTCGGAACGGATGGCCGCGTCGCAGGGAAATCATGTCGAGTGCGCGGCGAATGGCGCTCAGCATGCCCAACGCGAGCACATCGACCTTGAGCAGTCCGAGCGCGTCGAGATCATCCTTGTCCCACTGGATGACACTGCGATCGGCCATCGCCGCATTCTCGATGGGCACCAGCCGGGTGAGCTTGTCGCGCGCGATCACGAACCCCCCGGTGTGCTGCGACAGATGACGCGGAAAAGTCATCAGCGTATTCACCATGGTCACCCAGTGCTGCACCAGGGTCGAAGCGGGATCGAAACCGGATTCGGCGAGCTTTTCCGCACGCATCGTCCTGCCGTCCCACCAGGCATGCGACCGCGCGATCTGATCCAGGCGCTGCGCATCGATGCCCAGCGCCTTGCCGACATCGCGCAACGCCGAGCGGGGTCGGTAACTGATGATGGTGGCGGTCAGTGCCGCGCGCTCGCGACCGTATTTGTCGTAGATGTACTGCATCACTTCTTCGCGGCGCTGATGTTCGAAATCGACATCGATGTCGGGCGGCTCGTTGCGCTCCTTGCTGATGAAGCGTTCGAACAGCACGCTCATGCGCGAGGGGTCGACCTCGGTGATGCCCAGGCAATAGCAGACCGCCGAGTTGGCAGCCGACCCGCGACCCTGGCAGAGAATGCCGCGTCGGCGCGCGAAGTGGACGATATCGGCGACGGTGAGGAAATAGGGTTCGTAGCGCAGCTCGGCGATGAGCGCGAGTTCGTGTTCGATCTGCTGGCGCACCGACTCGGGCACCCCCTTGGGATAGCGACCAGGGGCACCGGCTTCGGTGAGACTGCGCAACCAGCTTGCCGGCGTGTGGCCGGCGGGCACGATCTCCTCCGGATATTCGTAGCGCAGTTCATCGAGCGAGAACCGGCAGCGCGCCGCGATTTCGAGGGTTTCCTCGAGCAGGTCGGCCGGGTAGCGTTGCGCCAGGCGCAGTCGCGTGCGCAGATGCTGTTCGGCGTTGGGCGCGAGGGCATGGCCGCATTCGCGCAGCGG
>JBGSTN010000537.1:0-7080 GCA_041736455.1 Burkholderiaceae bacterium
GGCACCGGCGCCGCCCTCGGCCCAGTGACGGGCGGTGACGACCGGCACACCCTGGGCACCGAGTGCACGCGCGATGCACTCGTGCTCGGCGTCCGTGTCCTGCGTGAAGTGATTGACTGAGACGATGCAGGGCACCCCGAACTCGTCGTGCACGTTGTGTACATGGCGCTGAAGATTGGCGAGACCCTTCTCGAGCGCGGCGATGTTCTCGGTACCGAGATCGGGCAGAGCGACGCCCCCGTGATACTTGAGCGCACGGACCGTGGCCACGATGACCACCGCCGACGGGCGCAGGCCGCTGGCCCGACACTTGATGTCGAGGAACTTCTCCGCGCCGAGATCCGCGCCGAAACCCGCCTCGGTCACGACATAGTCGGCGAGCTTCAGCGCACAGCGGGTCGCGATCACCGAGTTGCACCCGTGTGCAATATTGGCGAACGGTCCGCCGTGAATGATGGCAGGGTTGTTTTCGAGAGTCTGGACGAGATTCGGTTTGATCGCGTCGCGCAGCAGTGCCGCCATCGCGCCCTGCGCATTCAGGTCCGCTGCCGTCACGGGCTTGCCGTCGCGCGTTCGCGCAACGATCACGCGAGCGAGCCGCTGCTTGAGATCCGCCATCGATTCGGCGAGGCAGAAGATCGCCATCACCTCGGATGCGACGACGATGTCGAAGCCATCCTCGCGGACGAAGCCATTGGCCGGCCCGCCCATGCCGACGACCAGGCGCCGCAGCGCCCGGTCGTTCATGTCCATCACGCGCTTCCAGCTGATGCGACGGGTATCGATGCCCAGTTCGTTGCCGTGGTGAATATGGTTGTCGAGCATCGCCGCGAGCAGGTTGTTTGCGAGACCGATCGCATTGAAGTCGCCCGTGAAATGCAGGTTGATGTCTTCCATCGGCACCACCTGTGCCATGCCCCCGCCGGCGGCGCCTCCCTTCATGCCGAATACCGGACCGAGCGAGGGTTCTCGCAGCGCGATCATCGCCTTCCTGCCGATATGGTTCAGGCCGTCGCCAAGGCCCACCGTCGTGGTGGTCTTGCCTTCACCGGCTGGCGTCGGGCTGATCGCGGTCACGAGGATCAGCTTGCCATCGGGCCGGTCGGCGAGGCTCGCGATATAGTCGAGCGCGATCTTGGCCTTCGTTCGCCCGTACGGTTCCAGGGCTTCGGCAGGAATGCCCAGCCTTTCTTCAGCCAGCGAAGCGATGGGTAGCAGGCTTGCCGCCTGGGCGATTTCGATGTCTGATTTCACGCGGAATGTTCCTCCGGGGCGCCACGGAAACGCGCCGGTCGAATCGATGCAAGAATCCCCGACCGATCCGGCGCTGGATGCCGGTCATTTTAGGGTCATTCATCGGAAACCTTCCTAACCCGCAGATCATTGATCGTCAACCTGTTCTACAGCGCGGAAACTTGCGCTGGCGCTGTCCGCACTTTGCCGTTACTCTTACTGAAAATGAATGCAGCGATGCGAATTGCCGCTTTCAACTAGAGACATGCCATGACACCTTCAGGTCGTGTAGCACGGCTTCGCACGATTGCGCAGGACACCTGCGTCATCGAACGTCGCCGGGCGCGACACATTCCGGCCGGCGAAGCATTCGCCACTCGCGCCTGGTTCGACCGCCGCTTCGGCACGAACCGGATCCGATCGGTTCGCCCTGGTTGTCAGGCCGCTTTCGAGGGTTTTCTGAATGGCAACCGTTGAGTTCCGTAGCGTCGAGAAGTCGTTCGGCGCGACGAAGATCCTGCATGGCGTCAGTGTGGCCATTGCAGACGGGCAGTTCGTCGTGCTGGTGGGGCCATCGGGCTGCGGCAAGTCGACATTGCTGAGGATGCTCGCGGGCCTGGAGAACATCACCGGTGGCGAGATCGCGATCGGCGAGCGCGTCGTCAACAATGTGGCGCCCAAGGAGCGCGACATTGCGATGGTGTTCCAGAACTATGCGCTCTACCCGCACATGACGGTCCATCAGAACATGGCGTTCTCGATGATGCTCTCGGGTGCGCCCAATGAATTCATCGAGCAGGAGGTCCAGAAGGCGGCAAAGATCCTGGGCCTCGAGCAACTGCTGCACCGGTATCCCCGGCAGCTTTCGGGCGGACAGCGCCAGCGCGTTGCGATGGGCCGGGCGATCGTGCGCGATCCGCAGGTCTTCCTCTTCGACGAGCCGCTGTCCAATCTCGATGCCAAGCTGCGCGTCCAGATGCGTTCCGAGATCAAGGAACTGCATCAGCGGCTGAAGGTCACGACCGTCTATGTCACGCACGATCAGATCGAGGCGATGACGATGGCCGACCTGATCGTGGTGATGAATCATGGACGCATCGAACAGGCCGGCGCACCGCTGGACCTCTACGATCGCCCGGAAAACGTGTTCGTGGCCGGCTTCATCGGTTCGCCCGCGATGAACCTTCTCGACGGCACGGCCGATTCGCGCGGTTTCGATGTCGGCGAGGGCATCTGCCTGCCGCTGCCCGCGCATGCTGCCGGCATCCCGAAGGGCGAGATCATCTACGGTATCAGGCCCGAGCATCTGCGTCTCGATCCGGCGGGCATACCCGCCAGGCTGCAGGTGGTCGAACCCACCGGCTCCGAAACACAGGTCGTGCTGCGTGCCGGCAAGGCGACGCTGGTCGGCGCGTTTCGCGAAAGGATCACGGCGCGCCCGGGCGAAATCATCACGATCAGCCCCGAACCATCGCTGATCCATCTGTTCGACAAAACCTCGGGCCAGCGCATCCGGCCCGCTCACTGAATCGTCAAGGCAAGGGAGAAAAGTCATGTCACGCCATATCACCCGCCGTACCGTCCTGGCCGCAGGGGCAGGCGCAGCAGCATTGACAGCCGTGCGCAGTCCGTTCGCGCAGACGGCCATTCCGACGTCGCAGGCCACACCCCCCGCGCTGCCGATCGAAAAAGGCGCCACGCTGCGCATGTTGCGGCCGGTGCGTTTCGTGCAACCCGACGAGGACGTGTTCCGCGCCAACTGCGCTGCATTCGCCAAGCAGACCGGCGTCGAGACGCGGGTCGACTTCGTCGGCTGGGAAGACATCACGCAGCAGACGGCAGTCACGGCGAACACCGGCGCCGGTCCCGACATCATCATCGGCTTCAACGAGGCGCCGCACATCTATGCCGACAAGCTGGTCGATCAGACGGCGACCGCTGAATACCTCGGCAAGAAATACGGGGGCTGGCTGCCGCTTGCACAGCGCTACGGCAAACGTCACGGTACGAACAACTGGATCGGGCTGCCTTTCGGCGCGTCGGGTGGACCGCTCGTGTGGCGCAAGTCGGCGGTCAACGAAGCGGGGTTCGAGAAGCCGCCGGAAGATCACGCGGGCTTCCTGGAACTGTGCCGCAAGTTGAAGGCTGCCGGCAAGCCGGCCGGATTCGCGCTCGGCAATGCGGTTGGCGATGGCAACGGTTTCGCCAATTGGTTGATCTGGTCGCATGGCGGCTATCTGGTGGACGAAGAAGGCAAGGTGGCGATCAACAGCAAGGAGACGATCGCAGCATTGAAGTACATGAAGGATCTGTATCCCACCTTCGTGCCCGGCACGCTGGCCTGGGGCGACATCAGCAACAATCGCGCCTATTCGTCGAACGAGGTCTGGTTGACGGCCAACGGCGTCTCGCTCTACTTCTCGCTGAAGAACAAGCCTGAAATGGCGGCGCTCGCTGAAGATACCCAGCACAGCCTGTTGCCGATGGGCAAGCTCGACGTCTCGCCGATGGCAGGCCTCACGCTCAACGCGATGGTGTTCAAGCACAGCAAGTACCCGAACGCCTCGAAGGCGCTGATCCAGTTCCTGCTCGAGCAGGAGCAATACGATCCCTGGCTGCAGGCCAACAGCGGCTATTGGGCGCAACCGCTCGAAGCCTACGGCAACAGCAAGACGTGGGAGGGCGATCCGAAGATGCGCATCTTCAAGGACACGATGCGCAGCAACTTCTGGATCGGCTACAAGGGCCCGATCAGCGAAGCGTCAGCGGCTGCCAATGCCGATTACGTGATGGTCCAGATGTGTGCCTCGGTCGCATCGGGCGAAGCCACACCCGAACAGGCGGCGGCCGAAGCGGAACGTCGCGCCCGCCGTTTCTTCCGACGCTGAATTCGCGTCGACACACCAGCCAGAAATGCTCATGTCGGAAGCCGCCGTCAAAACCTGGGTTCACAAGCCGAAAGAACTGAGCGCCATTGCGCGCCTGTTCGATCACAAGGGCTTCCTGATCGTCATCTGTCTGCTGCCGGCATTGGGACTGCTGGCAGTCTTCCTGACCTACCCGCTGGGCCTGGGCATCTGGCTGGCCTTTACCGACACGACGATCGGGCGCAGCGGGGTATGGGTCGGACTGGAGAATTTCGAGTACCTGGCCAGCAGTCCGATCTTCTGGAATGCGGTCTTCTTCAGTGTGTTCTACACGGCGGTGGCGACGGTAGGCAAGTTCGCGCTCGGGCTGTGGCTCGCTCTGCTGCTGAACAATCACCTGCCCTTCAAGAGCATCCTGCGTGCGATCATCCTGCTGCCCTGGATCGTACCGACCGTCCTGTCGGCGATCGCCTTCTGGTGGATGTACGACCCGCAGTTCTCGATCATTTCCTGGCTGCTGATCGAACTGGGGCTGCGCGAAACGAACATCGATTTCATCAACACGGCGTGGCCCGCACGCTGGTCGCTGATCGCGGCCAACATCTGGCGCGGCATTCCGTTTGTGGCCATCACGCTGCTCGCGGGTCTGCAGACCATTTCACCGTCGCTCTATGAAGCGGCGATGCTCGACGGGGCGACCGCCTGGCAGCGCTTCCGGCATATCACCGTGCCGATGCTAATGCCGATTCTCGCGATCGTCATGACGTTCTCCATCATCTTCACGTTCACCGACTTCCAGCTCGTCTATGCGATCACCCGCGGCGGCCCCGTCAACTCGACCCATCTGCTGGCCACGCTCGCCTTCCAGCGTGGCATCCCGGGGGGCCAGCTCGGCGAAGGGGCGGCGATCGCCGTGTCGATGATTCCGTTCCTCGTGTTCGCCACCGCGTTCTCCTACTTCTCGATGGCGCGCCGCAAGTGGCAGCAGGGTGAAAGCAATGACTGACGAGACCGCCCGCGAGCAGCCAACCAGCAGCACGGCGCCCGCCGACCGGATGGACTGGGACAGCGGAACACGCCGCCTGGTGATGCTCTGGCTGCCGTTGTGCTGTTTCCTGATCATCCTGCTCTTTCCGTTCTACTGGATGACGGTCACGGCGTTCAAGCCCGATGCGGAGCTCTACAACTTCACCGACCACAATCCGTTCTGGATCACGTCGCCGACCCTCTCGCACATCCACAAGCTGCTGTTCGAGACTTCGTATCCGTCATGGCTGTGGACGACGATGACGGTGGCGATCGGCGCCACGATCCTGTCGCTATTCGCGAGCACGCTGGCCGCCTACGCGATCCAGCGCCTGAAGTTCCGCGGCAGCCAGTGGGTGGGTCTGGGCATCTACCTCGCGTACCTGGTCCCGCCGTCGATTCTCTTCATTCCGCTCGCGACCATCGTGGTGCAGCTCGGCCTGTTCGACAGCCCTCTCGCGCTCATCCTCGTGTATCCCACGTTTCTCGTGCCCTTCTGCACGTGGCTGCTGATCGGCTACTTCAAGTCGATTCCCTACGAACTCGAGGAATGCGCGCTGATCGACGGAGCGACGCGACTGCAGATCCTGCGCCGCATCACGCTCCCGCTCGCGATTCCAGGACTGATCAGCGCAGGCATTTTCTCGTTCACCCTGTCGTGGAACGAATTCATCTATGCGCTGGCCTTCATCCAGAGCAGCGAGAACAAGACGGTGCCGGTCGCCATCCTGACCGAACTGGTGACCGGGGACGTCTACCAGTGGGGTGCGCTGATGGCGGGATCGCTGCTCGGCTCGCTACCGGTCGCAATCTTCTATTCATTCTTCGTCGACTACTACGTGTCATCGCTGACCGGCGCCGTCAAGGAATGAGCATTTCTCGCCAGGAGGGCGATCTACCCGTGGCCAAGCTCACCATTCTCACGCCAGCCGGCACGTCGTTCACCAACGCCGGGGATGGCTATCCCCATGAACTCGAAGCGCTCGCCGGCATGGACGTCGAGTTCGTCGAGTGCGAGCCTACCGAGGCGGCGTTCATTGCGGCAGCACCGAATGCCGACGCCGTCTATGCGAAGGGCATGAAGTTCACCGCCGCGATGATCGAAGCGCTGACCAAATGCCGCCATATCGCGCTGGGTTCGGTCGGTGTCGACTACGTCGATGTCGCGGCGGCGACCGCGAAAGGTATTCCGGTGACCAATTGCCCGGATACCTTCATCGAGGAAGTCGCCGACCACGCGATGATGCTGCTGCTCGCGACGCACCGGCGGTGCATCGAGCAGGACCGGATGGTGCGCGAGGCCCGCTGGCACGAGGGTCGGCCGCAGCTGTCGCAGATCCCTCGCCTGATGGGTCAGACCCTCGGCTTCCTGTCGTTCGGCCGGGTTGCAAGGGCCACCGCGCGTCGGGCACGGGGCTTCGGCCTGCACCTGATGGCGTTCGATCCTTTCGTCGAAGAGCTGACGCTCGCCGAATTCGGCGTCGAGCCCGCGAGCCTGCCCGAGTTGCTGGCCGCAAGCGACTTCGTATCGATGCACATGCCCGACACCCCGCAGACCCGTGGCTTCTTCGGCGAAGCCCACTTTCGCCAGATGAAGAAGAACGCGATCTTCCTCAACACCGGCCGCGGACCGACGGTGCAGGAGCCTGCGTTGATCAAGGCGCTGGAGCAAGGGTGGATCGCCGGCGCGGGGCTCGATGTCCTCGCGACAGAGCCTCCGGCTGCAGACAACCCGCTGCTCGCTATGCAGCATGTGATCCTGTCGCCCCACAACGCGTCGGCCAGTGCGCGCTTCGATCCTGCACGCAAGCGGCGCGTCGGACAGGAACTCGCGCTGGTGTTGTCGGGCCGCTGGCCCTTGTCGTGCGTGAATCCGACCGTGTTGCCGAGCTCGGGGTTGAAACGCTGGCAACCCTATTCGATGCGCAGCGGACCGAATTCCTGATCGCAGCAG
>JBGSTN010000607.1:0-3185 GCA_041736455.1 Burkholderiaceae bacterium
GTTGGCAGGGCGCGCAGCGCAGCAGCGAATATCACCCGTTGGCCAACGCCCCACAGATTCGCATCGGCAATGGCGACGAGATCACGGTGACGTCCGACAAGGTGCCGGGCACGCTGCTGGTGCGCATCGATGGTGCGCACCGCGGCCAGCGAACGGCCGTACTGCCCTATGGTTCACGCTTGAAGGACGCGCTGGCCCTCGTGCAGCCAGCCCCGCAGGCACGCATGGAGGCCCTGCAACTTTATCGGAAGTCGATCGCGACGCGGCAGAAGGAAATGCTTGCCGTCGCGCTCGACAAACTGGAGACCCAGGCGCTGACCGCTCGCTCCGCCACCAACGAAGAGGCCACGCTGCGCACGCGCGAGGCCGAACTAGTGCATCAGTTCACCTCGCGCGCCCGCACGATCGAGCCGAAGGGCCAGCTGGTGATTCCGGAACTGGCTCAGGCCGGCGAAACATTGTTGGAAGACGGCGACATGCTGTTCATCCCGGAAGAGTCATCCCAGGTGGCGTTGCACGGCGAGGTAATGTTCCCGATGGCCATGCTCTTCGAACGCACGCGCACGGTCAACGAATACATCGAGATGGCCGGCGGCTACACGCAGAACGCCGATACCTCGCGCGTGCTACTGATCAAGCGCAACGGTTCGGTCGTGGAAACGGGGCACGGCGAACGACCCGAGGCAGGAGAAGAACTGATGGTGCTGCCAAAGGCGGATACCAAGAACATCGAAGTTACGCGTGGCATCACACAGATCATTTATCAGATCGCAATTGCGGCGCGAGTGGCGCTGGGCTTATGAGGCGGGGCATCGTCTCGACATGCTTGAGATATGAACAACGCTGGCTGGTCTTTTCATCGTTTTGCTAAGTGACCCCTTGTCTTAACGTCAGAGTCAGCACGATGGCGTCCATGGCGGATCGCCGATCTCAGTTTTCGCGAATCACGACATCGATCTTCCCCTCGAAATCAGAAAAGACATCCGAGTATGACCACCAAGGACATCATCGTCGTTGCCAGATCCCGTGACGGAGTCGACGTCCTGGCATGTATTCGGCTACGCGGGGCCGTGATCTTGCCCGATGGAGTCGATCCTCTCCCGTTCTTCATAGACTCAAACAACAACCGGTTGAAATGATCATGTCCCGCTTTGATTCACTATTCTTCATCACCGGCCCTTGCGCCATCGAATCCCGTAGCTTCGCTCTGGAAACAGCGGCGGAGCTGAAGGAGATCTTCGCCAAGGCCAACTTACCCTTCTACTACAAGTCTTCCTTCGACAAGGCCAACCGCAGTTCGAACGGCAGCTTCCGGGGCGTCGGCATCGACGAGGGGTTGTCCATCCTTGCCGAGGTGCGCTCGACGCTGGACATTCCGGTGTTGACCGACGTGCACGAAGCGTGGCAAGCGAAGCCTGTGGCCGAAGTCGTGGATGTCTTGCAGACGCCTGCGTTTCTATGTAGGCAGACGGATTTTATCGAAGCGGTGGCTGTTACCGGCAAGCCTGTCAACATCAAGAAGGGCCAGTTCCTCGCGCCTGGCGACATGCAGCATGTGATCGCCAAGGCGCGCGATGCGGCGCAGCGCGCCGGCATCGAGCCACCCGAGTTCTGGGCGTGCGAACGCGGCACGACGTTCGGCTACGGCAATCTCGTGGTCGACATGCGGGGCTTGCAGATCATGGCCGAGACAACGGGAGCGCCGATCGTGTTCGACGCGACTCATTCGGTACAGCTGCCCGGCGGTCTGGGGACCAGCAGCGGCGGTCAGCGTCAATACGTGCCGCATCTCGCGCGAGCCGCAATGGCGACAGGCGCCATCGATGGCCTCTTCTTCGAATGCCACCCGGACCCGGATCGCGCCCCGTGCGACGGACCCAACATGTTGCAGATGAAGCAGTTGCCGCGCCTGCTGCAAGAACTGGCGGCCATCCATTCAATAGTGGCCGGTTGAACGTACGGCACCGGTTCTTCTCCCAGGATTCTCAGATCATGAACGTCATCGAACAAGCCCGCCGCGTGATCGCGATGGAAATGGACGCACTGCAAGGCATGTCAGATCGCATGGGTGCGGATTTCGAGCAGGCTGTGTCGACCATCTCCAGGAGCCGCGGGCGATTGATCGTCATCGGAATGGGGAAATCCGGCCACATCGGTCGCAAGATCGCGGCAACGCTGGCCTCAACCGGCACGCCCTCTTTCTTCGTGCATCCAGGCGAGGCTTTCCATGGCGACCTGGGCATGATTCAGCCTGAGGATGTGGTGCTGGCACTCTCGAACAGTGGCGAGACCGATGAGCTGGTACGCCTGATTCCATTCTTCCAGCAACAAGGCAACTATGTGGTCGCCATGACCGGCAAGAAGCAGTCCGCGCTGGGACGCGCCGCCAATGTCGTTCTCGATACCAGTGTCGAAGCGGAAGCCTGCAGCAACAATCTCGCGCCAACTTGCTCAACGACCGCCACGCTCGTGATGGGCGACGCATTGTCCGTGACGTTGTCGATACTCAAGGGATTTCGTCCCGAAAATTTTGCGCGCTTCCATCCGGGCGGGAGCCTCGGCCGCAAGCTGTTGACGAGGGTGCAGGACGTAATGCATCAGGAGTCGTTGCCGTTCTGTGCGCTGGACGCAAGTTTCAGGGATGTGATTCACGCCATCACGCGAGGGCGACTGGGTCTCGTGCTGGTGGGTACGCGCAATCATCTCATCGGCATCATTACCGACGGCGATATCCGACGCTCCTTCGACCGGTGCCCCAACCCGATGACGTTGATGGCAATGGACATCATGTCGGCTCATCCAGTCACCATTGGCGTCCACGAACGTCTTGCCGAGGCGGAGGCGCTGATGCTCGAGCGCCGCATCAATGCCGTCGTGGCGCTGGACTCGAGCGGAGAGGTGGTCGGTGTGGCCCAACTGCTGAGCGCCGTGGAAGTGGCCCCCGCGATACCGGCCGATCCCGACAGCGACAGCGACACGCAGGGCGCAGTCGCTTCAGCATGGTGAGCTTTCCCTTCTCATGAACATGTTGCAGGACGCGAGAGCGAGCCTGCCCGTCGATCGCCGGATGCGTCCGCGCCTCGGATTGCTCACGCATGGCCTGCAGCGAGTGCCGACACTGCCTGCTCTGCTGCCCGACTGGCAGCTGGTGCGGGGCGGTCGCCAAGGCTCGATCGACGCCGAGA
>JBGSTN010000563.1:0-1574 GCA_041736455.1 Burkholderiaceae bacterium
CGGCGCCAGCGAAACGGCTGTCGCGCACCCTGCCGGAGCGTGCGAGCGCGACCCGTACCCGCACTGCTCGCGGGCAATCGACTTGACAAAAGATCGGCAGACGATTGAACTGCCGGATTCCGCCTTCGCGGCGGCTATCAACGGAGATCCACCATGGGCCACGCCGACCCGATCCAGGAAACTCAGCTTCAGCCCTATTGGATGCCGTTCACGGCAAACAAGGAGTTCAAGAAGGAACCGCGGCTGCTGGCGCGCGCCGAGGGCATGTATTTCTATACGCCCGAGGGCGACAGGCTGATCGATGCGTCAGCGGGCCTCTTCTGTGTTGCCGCGGGTCATTGCCGGCCCGAAATCACCGCTGCCGTCAGCGAGCAACTCGCGACGCTCGATTTCACCGCTCCTTTTCTGCGCTCGCACGCGAAGGCGTTCGAACTGGCGGCCCGGGTCGCCGAGCACACCCCCGGCGATCTGAACCGGGTGTTCTTCGTCAACTCGGGCAGTGAAGCCGTCGACACCGCGATGAAGATGGCGCTCATGTATCACCGGGTGCGCGGCGAGGCGCAGCGTCAGATCTTCATCTCGCGCGAACGTGCCTATCACGGGGTCAATATGGGTGGTGTCGCGCTGGGCGGCATGATCAACAACCGCCGCGCCTTCGGTACCGGGATGCCTGGCGTCTATCACATGCGCCACACCCAGCTCGAGGAGAATCGCTTCACGCGGGGCCAGCCCGAGCATGGCGCCGAATTGGCCGACGATCTGCTGCGCTTCTGCCAATTGTTCGGCGGCGAGAACATCGCGGCCGTGTTCGTCGAGCCGGTGGCTGGTTCGTTCGGATGTCTGCCCCCGCCCAAGGGCTACCTGGATCGCCTGCGCAGGATCTGTGACGATCATGGCATCCTGCTGGTATTCGATGAAGTGATCACCGGCTGGGGGCGGCTCGGGCATTACTTTGCGGCGCAGGCGTTCGGTGTCACCCCCGACTTGATGACGATGGCCAAGGCGATCACCAATGGGGCCCAGCCGATGGGAGCTGTCGCCGCCCGCGAAGGCATCTACGATGCGATCACCCGGGCTGGTCCCGAGCAAGGCGTCGAGTTCTTTCACGGCTATACCTATTCCGGACACCCCGCTTCCTGCGCGGCAGGGCTCGCGATGATGGATATCTTCGCGACCGACGACCTGGTCGGCCGGGCCAAGGCGCTCAGTGGCTATTTCGCCGATCAGATGCATGCGCTGCAGGAATTCAAGTCGGTCGTCGATGTCCGTTCGATCGGCTTGATGGCCGGCATCGAGTTGAAGCCCGATGGCGCGCCGGGCAGACGAGGTCATGCGCTGCAGAAATGGCTGTTCGACAACGGACTGCACCAGAAGAACACCGGTGATGTGCTGATCATCGCGCCCCCGCTCGTGGCAGAGCGCGCGCATGTCGACGAAATCACCAGCAAGCTGCGAGCCGCGCTGGCAACGCTGCCGGCGTGATCGACAGGGTCACCGCCATGGCGGTGACCCGATCAGCTGGATCGTTCCGTTGCGAGTCGTGGGCGACAACACCGCCCCGCCAGCATCCGTGC
>JBGSTN010000618.1:0-5796 GCA_041736455.1 Burkholderiaceae bacterium
ATAGGCGAGCTGGCTCAGCGCAACGCCGCCCAGGCCCAGTTCCCAGAGCGGCTTGGCGGTTCGCGCGGCCAACGGTGCGGTCGCCAGCGCAGGTTCAGGCTGGACGATCGCGTCACTGTCGGCAACCGTTTCATCGGCAGCGATCGCAGGAGGGCAGGCGAGGCCGAACGCCACGACCAGGCCGCAGGCGTACGAAGACGATCGCTTCGAGGCGAACGGGACGAATGATCGTCTCGGAGGATCAGTCGGATGCCACGCAGGCCAGCAATTCGTTGGTGCCGATGACAGGACGGCCGAAATAGAACCCCTGAAACGCGTCACAGCCGTTTCGCTCCAGAAAATCGTACTGCGCTCCGGTTTCGACGCCTTCGGCAAATACCTTGAGATCGAGACTTTGCCCCATGCCGATGATCGCGCGAACGATGGCGGCATCGTCGGGGTCGCTGACGATATCACGGACGAAACTCTTGTCGATCTTGAGCTGATCGACGGGCAGTCGCTTCAGGTAGGAAAGCGACGAATAGCCGGTGCCGAAATCGTCGATCGAGAAGCCGACGCCGAACTGCTTCAGTGCCCGCATGCGCTTGATTGCATCCTCGACGTTGTCGATCAGCACCGACTCCGTGAGTTCGAGGCTCAGCAGGTTCGGATTGGCACCTGTTTCATCCAGGATCGCACGCAACTGTTCGACGAAGTCCGTCTGGCGGAACTGCCTCGGGCTGATGTTGACGGACAGCCGCAGGTGGCGCGTGATCGAGTATCTGGCCCACGTCGCCAGCTGCTGGCAGGCGGTCTCCAGTACCCAGCGCCCGATCGGCAGTATCAGGCCCGTCTCTTCCGCGTGGCCGATGAAATTGCCGGGCAGGATCAGCCCTCGTTCGGGATGGCGCCAGCGCACCAGCGCCTCGGCCCCCATGAGCTTGCCCCCACGGCTGATCTGTGCCTGGAAGTAGAGCAGCAATTCACCGCGACCGATCGCATGACGCAGATTGAAGTCGAGCTCCGCGCGCGCATCGATCTGCGCCTGCAGCACCGGGTTGTAGAAGCGGATCGAGTTTCGCCCGGCCTCTTTCGCCTGGTAGAGCGCGAGATCGGCCTGTTTGAGCAGTGTGTCGACGGAAGTCTCGTCGCCGAGAAACAGGCAGATGCCGATGCTCACACCCACGTCCCGGTCAGGGCCGATGAAAGGATAGGGTTGGGACAGTTCGTGCTGGATCTTGTCGGCAACGCTCTCGGCCTGGCTGGCAGCCTGCGCGCTGTCGCGACTCAATTCATCGATGATCACGAGAAACTCGTCACCTCCGAATCGCGCGATCGTATCGATCTCGCGCACGCATTGGCGCAGTCGCGTCGACACTTCGACGAGCAGTCGATCACCCATGTCATGGCCGTAGTTGTCGTTGAGCGCCTTGAAATGGTCGAGATCCATGAAGAGCAACGCGCCGAACGATTCGTGGCGCTTGCTGGCGGCCAGCCGCTGCGCGAGGCGATCGAGCAGCAGGCGTCGATTGGGAAGATTGGTCAGTGCATCGAAGAAAGCCATCTTGCGGACGCTGTCCTCATGGGCCTTCCGGTCGCTGATGTCCGCATACGCGCCGACGAAGTGAGTGACGCGCCCTGTGTCGTCACGGACGGACGTGATGCGGTGCCAGCTCGGAAACTTGCTCCCCGACTTGCGTACGCAAGTGAGTTCGCCGCTCCAATGGCCATCACGGCGCAGTGCGTCGCGCATCTCCTGCTGCCAGGTTTCATCGTGCACGTCGGCATAGAGGAAATCGAGATCGCTGCCGACGACCGTATCGGCGGCATACCCGAAAAGCTGGGTGAATGCCCGGTTCGCACGCAGGATATGGCCACGCGAATCCATCACGATCATCGCGTCCTGCGACTCGAACGTGGTGGCGGCAATGCGCTGTTGTTCGGCAGCCAGCCGGATCGCGGAATCGTCGCGCATCAGTTCGAGGCGGCACAGGCTGCCGTCGACGTCGCGATACGGCACGGCAACGACATCATAGGAACGTCCGTCCAGCGACTCGACACGCCCGCGGACGGTGCGACCCTCGAGCGCCACGCGGCGCAGATCGTCGGGATCTCCGATATCGATCACTTCCTCGGAGGTACTCCGCCTCTGCAGCGCCGCGGGTCGGCGGTTCGAATAGCGGACTTCGCCGTGGTTGTCGACGACTTGCAGGCTCAGGCCGCTGTCCGTGATCGCTTCGATCAGCGTGCGTTGTCGCAGATCGCTCGCCCGCAGGCGATCCTCGATCGCCTTGCGTTCGTTGATATCGATCAGCGATAGCAGCGCCAGCTCCTTGTCCTCCGGACTGATGGGGAAGCGGAATGTCACGAGGCAATGCATCGGCGAACCATCGGCCTTCAACAGCGTATGCTCGGTGCGATAGATCGGTTCGCCCGACGCCCATGAACTGGCGGCATTGTCGAGCAATTGGTCATAGGCGCCTCGCTGACGCTGAGCGCTCAGGTGCGCGAGCACCTCGGACCGACTGGCAAAACCGAACATCGCCACCGTCCATTCGTTGCAGTCGGTCAGCAGCACTGCGCCGCGCAACAGCTCCGCCTGTTTCGGATCCGTTGCGATCAAGGCGGAAATGTCGTTGAAACCGCGCGTCCGGAGGCCGTCGATCCGGTTCGAAAGATCATGCAGATCCATGACGAGCAGCGAGACGGGCGCCGAGTCATAGAGCGCTTCGATGCGCTCGCGACTGTAGGCCACGGCCTCTTCCGAAGCCTTGATCGTCTCGATATCGGTCAGCGTGCCGATCCAGCGCTTGGGCAAGCCGTCGTCGGCCCCGTCCAGCCTGGCCTGCGCACGATACCAGCGGTGGTTGCCGTGGCGATCTCTGAGGCGGATGTCGGCTTCGAAAGGCAGCCCCGATTGCAGCGACTTCTGCCAGGCGATCCGGAAGGTCTGCTGCGCATCGGGATGCATCACCGACAGCAGCATCGCGGTGCTGGCGGGCATCGACGGCATGCCCAGGTCGCGCCACCGTTCGCCGAGATAGTCGACTTCTCCGGCGGCGGTAGCCGTCCAGACAAGTTGCGGCAGGCCTCGCACCAGGTTTGCCCAGTGCCGTTCACTGTGCGACAGCGCGGCGATCCGATCGGTCAACCAGGTCGTCGGTGAATAGGTCAGCAGGTACCCGACCAGACGGTCGCGCACATCGAAATGGGGGCTGACACGGCGCAGAAAACTCCGCGCGTCGATCAGAGTCAGTTGTCGTTCGCGATGCTCGCCGGTACGGCGCACGTCGTCGATATCGGCAAAGAGCGAATCGTCGCTCGCCACCGCGGTGAAGTGCCGCAGATCGCGTCCCAGGTCACCATCGACGACCTTGAAGAAATCGCCTACCCCGCCAGTGAAATAGCGGATCCGCAGTGTCGCATCGAGGTAGATCCCGGCGATGCCCGAGGACTCGACCACGCCGGCGATATCCAACGCCTGGCGACGCGCAAGCCCCTGTCGGACCCTGGCGGGCCGATCAGGCGCGGTCTCGGTCTCTTTCGCTCGCAGGGCACGCGCTGACTCACGGCTCTGTTTGGCCACCGACATAGTCACTCCGTCTTACCGCTTCCGGCAAACAATGGCCGCAGATGCCGTCGGCAGGCTAGGCGGCCATTATGGCCGAAGCGACCACTTGCGCAATGGCTATGCACGACGTGGTGGTCGCAACATTGTTGTTAATCCGCACAATCGCATGGCGCTGGCGTGCCCGGAATCGCCCGGACGCTTGTCGGACCCCTCCATCGCCCGGGCCGCCGCATCGTTCAGGCGCGACCCGGTTGTCGGCCGTTCGCGATTCTCGCGGTCGATCAGGGTCTGAAAGGCCGACCGAGGCTGGCAGGCATATTCAAGCGGATGAAACTGCCGTCCCGCGAGATCAGGACGAGGACGACGACGGTGGCGACATAGGGCAGCATCGACAACAGCTGCGAAGCGATCGCCACGCCCTGCCCCTGCATCCAGAACTGGATCATCGTCACGCTGCCGAACAGATAGGCGCCGAGCACGATCCGAACCGGGCGCCAAGTGGCGAACGTGGTGAGTGCCAGAGCGATCCAGCCGCGGCCTGCCACCATGCCTTCGACCCATAACGGCGTATACACCAGCGACAGATACGCCCCGGCGAGCCCGCAGCACGATCCACCGAACAGCACGGCGATAGTGCGGATGGTGCGGACGGGCATGCCCAGTGCGTGAGCCGATTCGGGCGACTCCCCGACCGCGCGCAGGATCAATCCGACGCGAGTGCGCAAGAGCACCCAGGCGACGAGACCTGCGAGCAGCCAGCTCAGATAGACGCTCGGATGTTGTCGAAACACGGCCACGCCGATCCACGGCAGATCGGCAAGCCACGGCAGGGCGGGCGCCGCATCGAACGCCAGCGCCTTGCCGACATAGGGCAGTCCGACGAACGCCGACAGACCGGCCCCGAACAGGGTGAGCGCCAGTCCGGTCGCGTATTGATTGGTCGCGAGGCCGACCGCGAGCAGCGCGAAGATCCCGGCGAACGCCATACCCGTTACCGCCCCGGCAAGAAAACCCATCGAGACGCTGCCACTGCCCAGCCCTGCCGCATAGCCCACGACCGCGGCCATCAGCATCATGCCTTCGGCGCCGAGGTTCAATACCCCAGCACGTTCGTTGACCATCAGGCCGGTCGCTGCCAGCAACAGTGGTGTGCCCGCCGCCAGCGTGGCCGCTATCAGGGCCGCCAGCGCGTCCGGGCTCATGGAGCACCCGGCAACGGTGTCGCCGCATCGGGACGGGGCACGGCGCGACGGACGACACGCCATTCGATCAGCGCGTCGGCCGTGAGCAGGCTGAGCAGCAGAATGCCTTGCAACACACCACTGATCGCGTTGGGCAGGCCGAGTCGCGACTGTGCCAGTTCGCCGCCGATGTAGACGACCGACATCACGAACGAGGCCAGGATGCAACCGGTCGGCGAAAGGCGACCCAGCCATGCCACGATGATCGCGGCGAATCCGTAGCCCGGTGAAATGCTCGGCGTGAGTTGTTCGATGGGTCCGGCCACCTCGATCGCACCGGCAACTCCGGACAACGCGCCGCAGGCGAGCAGCGAAACCCAGATCGCCTGCCGTGACGAGAATCCGGCGTAAGCCGCGGCGCGTGGCGCAGCGCCGGAGACCAGAAGCCTGTAGCCCGCATGCGTGCGGGCGAGAAACAGGGCCACGGCCAGTGCGGCTAGCAGCGCAACGGCGAATCCGAGGTTCAATCGCGCCGGCGGGAACAGGCGGGGAATCAGCGCCGCTGCCTCGAACGTGGCGCTGTACGGAAAGTTGTAGCCGTTCGGATCCTTGAGCGGACCGTGCACCAGGTACATCAGCAGCAACTGGGCGACGTACGTGAGCATGAGACTGACCAGGATCTCGTTGGCATTGAATCGGTCGCGCAGCCAGGCGATGACGGCGCCCCAGGCCATGCCACCGATCGCGCCTGCCATCATCACGATCACGAAGAACAACCGCGGCGAGTCCGCATCGGCGAGCAAGGCGACGGCACCGGCCAGGGTCGCCCCAACGAGCAACTGGCCTTCTGCGCCGATGTTCCACACATTCGCTCTGTAGCAGAGCGTCAGCCCCAGCGCGACCAGCAGCAACGGTGTCATCTTCAGACCCAGTTCGCTCCAGGCTCGCCAGCCGTTCATGGGCTCGAGGAAGAACACCCGCAAGCCCTGCAGCGGATCCTTGCCGGTCCAGAGGAATAGGGCGATGGCGAAGGACACGGTCGCGAGCATCGCAGCCAGTGGCGCC
>JBGSTN010000633.1:0-2046 GCA_041736455.1 Burkholderiaceae bacterium
GGCCAGGCCGAACTCGTCACCGCCGACGCGAGCCAGTTCCGCGCCCGGAGGAATGAGCGATGCCATCAGACGCGCGGCAGTGCGCAGCAACTCGTCGCCCGCCTCGTGACCGCAGGCATCGTTGACCATCTTGAACTGGTCGAGGTCGATTGCCAGGATCGCGCCCGGGTGGACGTCGTTGCGCGTCACATTGACCGTGTGCTGCAGGACCGACAGGAAGCCGCGCCGGTTCAGCAGGCCGGTCAGCGGATCATGCGTGGCGGCATGCTTGAGTTCGGTCATCAGTCGGCGCGTTTGCGAGATGTCGCGCACCATCAGCACGAAGCCTTCCAGGCGGCCCGACTCGGACACGAGCTGCGAGATCGACAGGCGTATGTAGCGGAAGACTCCCGTGTCGCGTTCGATCATGCCGCCGATCATTTCGTTACGGACGCCGGTCTCGTCACCGGGACGCGCCCGGACCGGGCTCGCGCCGTAATCACCGTATTCACGCGCGATTTCCGCCAACGCGTGACTCAACGGGGCCCGATCGATGAAACGGCACACCTGATCGATCGCGGGTTGCTTGTCGCTGACATCGGTACAGCCGAACAGGGCGCGCGCCGCGGTATTCATGAAACGGATCCGGCCGTCACGATCGACGGTGAGCACGGCTTCACTGAGCCCGGCCATTGCCACGTGAGACACCGCCCGCTCGGCCCGGTTGCGCCGACGCAGGTCGTTGAACTGGCCACCAACGAGGGCCAACGTGAACAGCGAGACCGCGAGCGCCCCCAGATGCACGCCCGCTTCCGACAGATCGAGGCCACCACCGGGCCTGAAGTACAACCTGGCGAGCGATTCGACACCGGACAGAGCGAAGACCGCCCCGCCCAGCAACAACAGGGTCGTGAACCCGTAGCGGAACGACGAATAGGCGAATGCGACCGGAATCAGCAGCAAGGCGATGCCGTGACCCTCCGGCGTCGCGAGGAAGGCGGCCAGGATCAGCACCATCGACGCCGAGACAGTCTGCCAACCGGTGAAGCTCGGATCCTTGAACCGACGATTGACGCCGCTGACGAGCAGCGCGAATGCGCCGATCAGCATCAGGAC
Source organism: Burkholderiaceae bacterium (assembly GCA_041736455.1). Classification (GTDB taxonomy): domain Bacteria; phylum Pseudomonadota; class Gammaproteobacteria; order Burkholderiales; family Burkholderiaceae_E; genus JAUIAI01. The sequence continues at coordinate 1,096 of JBGSTN010000633.1, forward strand.
CACCAGCGAACCGGTCAGCAGCAGCGATCGGAAACCCAGCATGCCGGCCCAGTGCATCCCCAGCAGTACCAGCAGCACGCCCGCCGACGAGAGCGCGACGAAGAATTCGCGGCGCACCCTGAGGCGCTGAGCGTGTAACGGGGCGAGGATCAGGTCGACTAGCGAGGGTCTCTGGGCTTGGGACATGAGCTGGCTCGAAACTTTCGTTGTCGAAAATTCTTCCACTTCGAAGCATCCGGAGCTTAGCTTGGTTCATCAGGGCTGCGCATCGCAAGTTGCAAGATACGGCAAACAATGGGCTGGCCAACGGCATTCGATATGGCCGACAAGGCCAGTTTTGTTGGCTTTATACCGAAATATTGCCCGATCGTGGGTAGGCATCCACGAAGGCTTGCGCAACCATGATGTCCAGATGGGCCCCGCCACCGTTCTTGTACAACGTGATTTCGTCGGGCTGCCGGCGACCGCAGCGGCCCTGGACGAGCGCATAGAGGTCGCCCAGGATGTCGTCGGGCGCGAGGACGCCGGACGCCAGCGGGATGCAGATCTCGCCGATGTGAGCCATCGTCGAATCAAGGCTGTCGACGAACACGCGCGACCGACGGATTGCCGCATCATCGGCTTCGCGCATCAGAGGGGTGTAGGCGCCGACGAGATCGACGTGGGTGCCGGGCCGCAGCCAGGTGCCGCACAGCAGCGGCTGTTCACTGAGGGTGGCGCAGCAGACGATGTCGGCCGCCTCGACCGCGTCCTCCAGGTCGGTAGTCAGGAGAACGCGCTGGGACAGATCGGCAAGCCTGCTCGCCAGGGCGGCCGCACGGACGGGCGACCGGTTCCATATCCGCACTTCCCGTAGTGCAGGGCGCACGGTCAGATGCGCACGGATCAGCGGTTCGGCCATTGCACCGGCACCCACCATCAGGAACACCTCGGCGTCGCCGCGCGCCAGCA
>JBGSTN010000638.1:0-3570 GCA_041736455.1 Burkholderiaceae bacterium
AGGAATCAACATCCCGCTGTCAATCGAGTTCGCGTTCGAAATTCGCTGCAGAGAGAGCGTGATATGTTTAATTTCGATGGAGTATGAATCCAGATCCATAAGGTCGGATTCCTGCGGCTCGTTGCGTTGACCGATGGCGGCGCCGTTGCCCAGTTGCCGGTGGGGCCGTCCGCCTATCGGCGCACGCTGTTGGGCGTCGCCGTGTTCGGCTCGTTCATCAACGTTTCCGCCCCTATCCTCGTTGCGGATCGGCTCGCCCGGCAGGGGCGCGTCGATCGGCTGACTTCGCAGTCGATCACGCGGGTCTTCTCGGGTTGTTCATCCTGGTCGCCGTTCTTCGGCGGCATGGCGGTCGTCCTGACCTATGTACCGGACACGCGCCTCGCGTTCGTGATGCTCGCCGGCCTGCCGTTCGCGCTGATCGGCCTGCTGGTCGTCACCAGCGAAGCGCAATGGCGTCATCACGATGCACTTGCCGACTTTCGCGGCTATCCGCTGTCGCCGGACGGGCTCTGGATTCCGGCGATCCTGGCGATCGCCGTCAGCGTCGGCTTCGCCTTGTTTCCGCAGGCTTCGGTCTTGCTGATCATTTCGATATCGGCGCTGACCGTGTCGGGTGTCGTGCTGGTTGCGCGTCTCGGTGCGCGCCGCGCCGCGCGCCGCCTGAAGACGCACATCACCGACGGCCTTCCCGGCATGATCGGCGAACTCCTGCTTTTCATCGCGGCCGGTGTGCTCGCCGTGGGTCTCGGTGCGCTGGTCGATGCAGGTCATGTGACACTGCCGTTGGATCGTTTCGACGCCGGCACGGCGAGCCAGTTGCTGGGTGCGATCCTGCTCGGTTCGGCGGTCGGGTTGCACCCGGTCATATCGATCGCCGCGCTGACGCCTGTGCTCGCGCCGATCGCGCCCGAGCCGCAGTTGCTCGCCGTCACGTATCTGCTGGGCTGGAGTCTGGGCACCTGTGCGAGTCCGCTGTCCGGGACCCATCTGATCTTTCAAGGTCGCTATGGGGTGCCGAGCTTTCGCGCTGCCGTCTGGAACTGGCCCTATGCGATCGTGATGTTCGGCGTGGCGATCCTGTTGCTGCATGTCGTCGCCCACGTTCGCGGCGTGAGCTGAACGTATCGACGGCGGACGACCCCGCCGATCGGACCGGATCAGATCGGAGCGGGCGCAATGACGTCCTGCATGCCTGCACGCCGGGCCATCGCGAGCGCCACCGCTTCGGCCACCCGGATGCCGTCGATTCCGGCAGACATGATGCCGCCGGCGTAACCGGCCCCTTCGCCGGCCGGATAAAGGCCTTCGGTATTGATGCTCTGGAACCGGTCGTCACGTCGGATCCGCACCGGTGACGATGTTCGCGTTTCAACGCCGGTCAGCAACGCGTCGGCCATCGCGAAGCCGGGAATCTTGTGGTCGAACCGGGGCAGCGCTTCACGGATCGCAGCGACGGCGAAGTCCGGCAGGCATTCGGTCAGGTCGGCTGCGCGCACGCCCGGCGTGTACGACGGGATCACGCTGCCGAGCGAACCCGAACGCCGACCGGCGAGAAAATCGCCGACCGTCTGCGCCGGGGCGCTGTAGTCGCTGCCGCCCGCAATGAAGGCGCTGGACTCCCAACGACGTTGATAGGCGATGCCCGCCAGCGCTCCGCCAGGGTAGTCTGCCGGCGTGATGCCGACCACGATCCCGCTGTTGGCGTTGCGTTCGTTGCGCGAATACTGGCTCATGCCATTGGTGACGACGCAGCCGGTTTCGGAAGTCGCGGCCACGACCGTGCCACCGGGGCACATGCAGAAGCTGTAAACGGAGCGTCCGTTGCGAGCATGATGGGTGAGCTTGTAGTCGGCGGCGCCCAGAAGCGGATGGCCCGCATACGGACCGAAACGTGCACGGTCGATCAGCGATTGCGGGTGCTCGATGCGCACACCGATCGAGAATGGCTTGGCTTCGACGAACACACCCGCCGCCTCGAGCATCGCGAACGTGTCGCGGGCGCTGTGGCCGATGGCCAGGATCACGTCGTCGGCCGCGAGCGATTCACCGCTCTCGAGCGTCAGGCCGGTGATCCGTTGTCGTCCATGCTTCGTCTGCAGCGTCAGGCCCGTTACCTTCGACTGGAATCGGAACTCGCCGCCGAGTGCCTCGATGCGGGCGCGAATGCTCTCGACCATCTTCACGAGGCGGAACGTGCCGACGTGCGGCTTGCTCACATACAGGATTTCGTCGGGGGCGCCCGCCTGAACGAACTCTTCCAGCACCTTGCGTCCCCGGAAACCCGGGTCACCGACCTGCGTCCAGAGTTTTCCATCGGAGAACGTACCCGCGCCGCCTTCACCGAACTGCACATTCGATTCCGGAGTCAACTCGCCCCGACGCCAGAAAGCCCAGGTGTCCTGCGTGCGTTCGCGCACCGGCTTGCCGCGTTCGAGCACGAGCGGTTCGAGGCCCATCTGCGCAAGGGTCAGTGCGGCCAATATGCCGCATGGCCCGGTACCGATGACGACCGGACGATTGGCGAATCGTCGACCGTTGAAGTCGGCGACGAAACGGTATCGGGTATCGGGCGTCGCGGTGATGCGCGGATCCTCCGCCCAGCGCGCCAGCAGCATCTCGTTGCAGCGCGTGTCGACGTCCAGCGTGTAGGTCAGCTTGATGCCCGCACGCTGGCGCGCATCGTAACCGCGCCGCCAGATCCGCAGCGACAGCAGGTCCGAATCGGGAACGGCGAGTCTTTCGCGCACTGCCTCGCGCAGCGCCGCTTCACTGTGGTCCAGCGGCAGGCGAATTTCAGTCAGGCGCAGCATCGGCGCACACGGCGTGCGGTGCTCGGTTGCACGTCGGTGTCGACATCGACACCCGCTGTTGCACCAAGCCCGCGATGGCAATCCGGCCGACATCGATCATCGCAGGCCGGGTCATGTCGCGACGGCCGGTGAGGATAGACGAAATGACGAGGCGAATCATGGAACCGTGACGGGATTGGCGCGATATCTAACGAATGATAGGGCTTTTCGACAGCCATGGCGGACCCGTTCCAGGCGTGGGCTATGATCCCTCCTCGGTCAGGTTTCGATGATTGCGTCCGTTCCCTGCCCGCGGACCGGTCCGGGCGCCGCAGGTCATGCCGACCTGGGCCATGGGGTGCAGATACCGAGCAATGCAATACACACTCAAAGTCACGAGCGGGAACCAGACAGTTGCAGAGATCGCCTTGCAGCCGGGGCTGAATGCGATCACTCCCGAACCGAACTATCGTTACAGCCTGTTGGCGCGACCCGGTGTTACCAAAGGTAATGGTCCGGCGGTCGGCGAGCGCGTGGTCGCGCAGCGCCAGGGCAACGATCTGGTCGTCGACGGCATGACCGAGGACCAGTCTCTCGTTCTCACGAGTTTCTTCTCGATCTGTGCGCCGACGTCGTGCGCGCTCGAAGTGGGCCCGGCCAACGGTGAACATTTCACGATCGACCAGCAAGCCACCGGTGCGCCGCTGGGTGGCGGCGTCACCACCCTCTATCTGTTCGATGTCGGGTTGCAGCCCTTGCGCGCGCCCCATGGCAGCAC
>JBGSTN010000668.1:0-4306 GCA_041736455.1 Burkholderiaceae bacterium
TGGCGGCGGTACCCACTCCCGCGCGAAGCACGCCGCGGCGGCTCAGCCGCGCGGCGAGCACCGAGTCGAAGGTCGGATTGGCCGAATGGTTGGAATCTTCGTCGTTGAAATCCCGCACGAGGGATTCGACTGGCTTGTTCATCTGCGTCTGCTCCTTGGGTTGTACGACAAACCCGAGCAATGTCGCCTGCGCCGATGACGCACAGGTGACAGCAGCGTGAAGTTTCTTTCATGGATCGTTGCGGCGACGCCTTGCGATATTCGGCAGATGTCCTGTCGCCTTGACGCAAGCCGCCAACGCCACATTCGCGGCGTGATCTCCAACGCGTTCGATGTTCTTCGCGCAGAAAAGCATCTGCACATGGACGAGCGATTCGGACGGTTCGTTGCTCATTCGCTCTACAAGCTCACGAAAGAGCACGTCATGCAACCGGTCAAGCGATTCGTCGTCGCTGCGAATCAGCATCGCTTCGCTCGCGTCCCCTTCGACGAAGCTGTCCACGGCGCGGCGCAGTTGTTCGACAGCGACGACGGCCAACTCCTGCATACGCTTGGCAAGGTCATCGGGCACGATCGAACCCTCGAGCTCGAGCGTGCGCCTTGCGACGTTCTTCGCCAGGTCGCCGATGCGCTCGAGATCCTCGACGATCCGGAAATCCGCCAGGACTTCGTCGAGATCGCTCGCCACCGGCTGGCGCTTCGCAATGACGAGTGCCGCCGCCGCCGACAAGTCACGACTCAGCGAATCGAGCTGCGCGTCCCTGTCGATCACTTGCTGCGCAAGCTTGGTGTCGCCCTTGACCAATGCCAGGACGGCATCGGCAAATTGACTGCCGGCGAAGGCCCCCAGGGTGCTGACTCGGGTGGAAAGTTCACTGAGGTCCTGGTCGAACGCCGAGACGATGTGGTTGTTTGGCATGAAATCTCCTGCACGAGGCATTGACGAAGACAGGCAGGGCCGTGGCCGAGCCCGTACCCTGAATCGGGTTGTTGACGTCGGGATGCAGGCGCTTGGCCTCTCCGCCCCACAACGTCGTCAAGTTGTCACGTGTGTCGGACCGCTACTGGTGAAGTCGCCGAAGACGCCAGCCGCATCTTGGCAGATAGGCGATGCGGGATCGACCAGCCTCGTCTGCACGAATGCGATGCCAGAAGACAGCGGCGCGTTTCCGCTGATCAACGCCAACAGCAGGCAACGGAACTTCCTGGTTGTAGTCCTTCGAGGGTGGATGTGTGCGAAAGACGCACCGACACATTCGCAGACCGCAGCGCAGCCCGGACGCACGACCTCCGGGAAGTCACGGGTCACGGCAAAGCTTGTGTCCAGTAGTTTTTGACCTGTTCGACGAGCCGATCTGGCAGCGGTACATAGTTGAGGCTCTGAGCGTCCGCTTGGCCATGTTCGAGTGCCCATTGGAAGAAGCGCAATGCCTCGGTCGATTGGGTCGCATCGACGGGTTGCCTGGGGAGCAGTACGAAGACGGTCGCAGTGATCGGCCACGACTGCTCGCCGGGTGTGTCGGTGAGCAATTCGTAGAAGTCGGGGGCCTGCCAGGTCGCGTTGGACGCGGCCGCCTGGAAGCTGGTGGGGGATGGCATCACGGCATTGCCGCTGCGGTTCACCACCTTGGCGACCTTCAGGTTGCGCTGTGCCGCGTTCGCCAACTCGACATAGCCGATAGCGCCCTTGATTGCCCCGACATTGCGTGCGACGCCTTCATTGCCCCGGCCGTCAATGCCCGTGGGCCACTTCACGGTCGCGCCTTCGCCAACGTCGCGCTGCCATTCGACGCTGACTTTCGACAGATAGTTGACCCAATTGAACGTCGTACCCGAGCTATCCGAGCGATGAACGACGCTTATCTTCAACGGCGGAAGCTTCACGTCCGGATTGAGTGCGACGATGGCCGGATCGTTCCAGAACTTGATCTTCGCAAGGAAGATGTCCGCCAACAGCGGTCCGGTGAGACTCAATTGGCCGGATTCGATTTCGTCGAGATTGACGATGGGCACCACGCCACCAATCACAAGGGGAAATTGCGCGAGGCCGGCCGCTTTCAATTCCCCAGGGGACAACGGCTTGTCGGAAGCGCCGAACGTGACCGACTTTGCCTGCACTTTGCGAATGCCGCCACCCGAACCGATGGCCAGGTAGCTTACCTGTGAACCCGATTGCGCGCCGAATCTCGCCGCCCATTTGATCATCAACGGATTGACGAAAGTCGAACCAGCACCGTACACGGTCGTCGCAGCCTGCACCGACGCGGTACCGGCGAGCCCGGCAATGACGAAAGCGCCTATCCTGAACGACCGTACTAGGTGTGAGGCAATGTTCATGAAACGACATTTCCCTGGATTGGAAACTGCGCTGCGCAGCGACGCAAGTTCGTCATCGAGCACATCGCGATTGATGTCATGAAAACGCCTTGAAGCGCCACGACTCGCGAACGCGTGCATGCGTCATCGGCAGGCAGGAGATTAGTCAACGTTCGTGACAATCTGATGACTGGGGGATGCCCGATCGTGGTTCGACCGCGCCCCTCCCGTGCTCAAGCCGTTGCCTCCTCGAGGATCGTGATGCCGGTGTCGCCCTTGGGCCCGAAAGCCATGCCTGCCGCATGCTGCGAATCGCTCAGTAGGCACACGACCTTATAGCCGAACGTTCTCGGTGGAGACAAGGGCGCCATGCGACACCAACGCTTCGACCATACCCAGGCCGAGGCCCCTGCTGCCCGCGGTCACGACCGCCTTCATGCTCCTGAGATCCATTGCACTGATCCAACGTTGATGAACTGCGAAGACGTTTCAGGTCTGCAAAAGAAGTCATCGAGGATTTGCTTCAGACATTTGCCATGCAATCGACATGGCGATTCGGTCCAAGGCGCCGGCCATCGGCATTCTTCATGATCGAATTCACGGTTTCTGAGGTCTTCGACACTTGCCCTGAGACGTGTCGATTTTGTACATCGCCGATCGTTTGCAGCAATTCAGACTTGCTGATTGCAAAGCACCCAGGTGAGCGCGGCCGCGACGAGTGCGAGCATGGACAATTCGAGCAGCGGTGCGTCGCGTGGCCCGCCACCTGCTGCATTCGTGCCAGTGACGTTGCGTGGCCGCTGGACGAACACCGCGACGGCCGCCACCGTGAGCGACGACACGAAGCACACCGCGACAAGCGTACGCAGATCGAAAGAAAGCTGGTCAAGTGCCATCAGCGTCATGACGGCGACGATCGGCGCGACCAGGGCGTGGAGGTTGTCCAATGGCGATACCCGCTCGCCTGTGTGCCGTGCCATCATGTTTGCTGATTCCGCCTTGCAGTTCGTCAGTGGTGTCGGATCTCGGTCCGATCGGCAGTCTATGAGCCAAACAACGAACGTTCAATGGATGGCGGGCCGCACACGGGCCAGGACCGACCACCGGTACGAGGCCGCCGACCAGCGGTCGTCGCAGGCCTTGCGCAGCACACGACCTGCGCAGGCGAGCGTGCTGCTTGCCGCTACGCGGCACCGGATCCCCCATCGGCTGCCAGCGACGAACCCGTCAGGTAGGTCAGGTCGGGCGCTGCCATCGCCACGATGAACGCGGCGATCTCCTCCGGCGTCGCCATGCGTTGCAGACCTTTCACGTTGGCGCGGCCCCATTGACTGGCACCGATCTCCCAGGCCGCGTCGGGCACGCCCTCCATACCGGCCACCCGGCGCACGAAAGGCGTGTTGGTCGTTCCAGGCAATATGGCGTTGATCCGGATACCCTGGTCACCGTAGTCCAGCGCCGCCGAACGTACGAGGCCGATGAGCCCGGCCTTGCTGGCAGTGTAGGCGCTGCGTCCCGCCGCCGTGGCATGAGCGACGGACGACGAAGTGACCAGGATCGTGCCACTTCCGCGTGCAAGCATCGGCGGTATCTCGTATTTCATCGCCAGGAAGACGCCGCGCAGATTGGTTGCCAGGATATCGTCCCATTCCTCAGCGCTGAAATTATGCAGCGGCTTCTCGAGCGTGATGCCGGCATTGTTCAGCGCTACGTCCAGGCCGCCATAGACATCGATCGTCCGGGCGACGAAGTCTTTCATCTGCCCCTCGTCGCGCACATCGGCCTGAACGAATTTGGCTTGACCGCCCGCTGCGGCGATCTCGACTTCGAGCGACCGTCCCAGTGCTTCGCGCCGGCCGCAAAAGGCCACCCGGGCTCCTTCGCGTGCAAACGCTTTCGCCGCCGCGCGTCCGATGCCGGAAGTGGCACCGGTGATCAAGACCACCTTGCTTTCGAAGCGCCTGGCGCCGTCGAGCACGACCGCCGCAGG
>JBGSTN010000693.1:0-2107 GCA_041736455.1 Burkholderiaceae bacterium
TGAGCCCGCTCGTGCTGGAAGCGATCCAGGCCGGTCGGAGCAGGATCGCCTGACGCATACGTCAGCGCGGCACGGGAACCGCGACGCGCAGGACAGCGGGGTCTGAATCGATTTCGATCCGGCGTGCGGCCGATGCCATGGCGAAGCCGATCAATTGATCATGTCCGGCGAGAAGAACCGGGGCAGGAAGAGGGCAATCTCCGGGAACACGATCACGGCGAGCAGCACCACCAGCATCGGCATGACCATGATCATCGTGTCCTTGATCGCGAAGCGCAACGGCACATTCGCGACCGAGCACGAGATCATCAGGCACATGCCATAGGGAGGCGTAACCAGTCCGAAGGCGAGCGACAGAATCCCGACGATCGCGAAATGCACCGGGTGCATGTCGACCGACTGGGCGAGTGGTTGCAGCGTGGTGCCGACGATGATGATCGCGGGAATCGCATCGAGGAAGCAACCCACGATCAGGAACGCGACTGCGATGAACAGGCCCACGCCGACCACACCCAATCCCCAGGTCGTGACGTTGTCGAGCATGGCCTTGGGAATCTGGTAGTAGGCGAGCAGCCAGCCGAATACCGAGGCCGTGCCCACGCAGAACAGCGCGACCGACGACAGCTTGCCGGTATCGAGCACGGCCTGAAAGAACTTCTTGCGGTCGATTTCACGGTAGACGAGGATCGACAGGAAGGCCGCATACAGCACGGCGGCGGCGGCGGATTCGGTGGCCGTGAACCAACCCAGCAGAATGCCCCCGACGATGATCACCGGCGTGAACAGCGACGGAATCGACAACAGCAGGGCGACGAAGAATTCGCGCAGCGAGGCGCGCGGATAGACCGGGTAGTTTCGGCGGGTCGCATAGGCGTGCACGGTGCCCATCTGCGCAAGCCCGAGCAGCAATCCCGGAATCACCCCCGCCAGGTACATCGCCCCGATCGACGTCGAGATCACGCCTCCCCACACGACCATCAGGATCGACGGCGGGATGATCACCGCCAGCACCGCCGAGACCGCCGTGATCGCGATCGAGAACGACAGGTCGTACCCCTCGCGGACCTGTGCTTCGATGAACAGCTTGCCCTGGCCGGCAGCATCGGCCGACGACGAGCCGGATATGCCGGCGAAGAACACCGACAACAGGACGTTGATCTGGGCGAGCCCACCGGGGAAATGACCTACCATCGCCCGCGACAGGCGCATCAATCGCTCGGTGATGCCGCCGGCGTTCATCAGGTTGGCGGTGAGCAGGAAGAACGGCACGGCCAGCAGAATGAACGAGTTGTAGGTCTTGAACATCTCGTTGAACAGCACCATCGGCGACAGTCGCGGTTCGAGCAGCAGCAGCGGCAGCGATGCCAGACCGAGCGCGAACGCCACCGGCACGCGGATGGTCAGCAGCAGGAAGAGCGAGCCGAACAGGATCAGGGCGGCGACGCCCGGCGAGAAGAGTGCGGAGGTCACAACGAGGATCCGTGTTTCTGGTTGGCCGAAGAGCCGGCGGCTGCGAACAGTTGAATCAGCAGATAGACGATCCAGAGGAAGCCGCAGATCGGCCACGCGATGAAGATCCACCACATCGGCATGTCGGCCAGTTCGGAGGTCTGGTTCCAGCCGAACTGAGTGAACTCGATCCCCCAATAGAAGATCACGCCCGAGAACACCAGCATGAAGACCTGGCTGATGCGCATCAGCGTCCGGTCCGCTGCGGCCGGCAGTTGCGGCAGGAAGTCCACGTCGAAGTGCGCGCGTTCGCGCACACCGACCGTGGCGCCGAGCATGATGAGCCAGACGAAGAAGAAACGGCTCATCTCCTCGGTCCACATGTAGCGCGGAATCAGGTCGGTATAGCGCGAGAAGATCTGCAGGCTCAACGGCACGAGCAGCAGCAACACGGTAAAGATCAGCAGGAACGCAATGATCCTGTCGAGCAGGGACAACAGCTTGCTCATGAATTCTCCAGAGATCGTGCCGCGCCCCCGAACCCCCGCGTATCGGCCTCTTCCCGCCCGCAGGCCGCCCCCTACCAGGGTAGCAAAGGACGCAAGCGAAAAGGCTTGGCCCCCGAACCGCCGCGGAGCGGGCTCCGCCCGGCCGCAGG
>JBGSTN010000707.1:0-3171 GCA_041736455.1 Burkholderiaceae bacterium
CAGGATCGCCGCTTCGCCGAATCCGCCCACTTTCTCGATCAGCGGCGTGGGATCGACACCGAGTCGTCGCGCATAGGCCCGCAGCACTGCGCGCACGAACGGGCGACCGGGCAGTCGTTCCCACTGTTCGCTCTCGAGCGCGTGCACCTGTTCGACACTCAGTCGCAGCGCCTCGGCGGCGGCCTTCACACCGACGCCAGCGGCCTCGCGACCCTCTCGCAATTCCTGGCCGCTCGCCACGGACGGCAGATGTCGGTGCGCCCCGCTCGCGCTTTCACCGGTACGCAGCGACGGATTCTCGAGCACTTCAGTCATTGAACTTGCCCTCGCTCAACAGAGTGGCCTCGCGTGAACCCGGGAACTGGCGTCGCAACTGCTGCCCCAGGCTCAGAAAGGCATCGCGATTACCGCTGGCCTGCTCGACCTTGGTCGCCAGCCAGAGCGTCTGCGCGGCCGGCTCGAACGACTTGACGAGGCGTTGCGCGTAGAAGCGCGCCTTGTCGTAGTCGCGGCGGCCCAGATAGATCTCACCGAGATTGAACATCGCGACTGCGTTGCGCGGATCGACCTTGAACGCGCGCTGCAGGTAGCTTTCGGCACCCGCCTCATCGCCGGCACGACGCAGGCAGACGCCGGCGTTGTGGAGTGGCTTGGACGGCGAGTTGTACAACTTGTCGCTCGCAGCCTGTTCGAACATGGGAATGGCCTCGCGATAGCGGCCAGTCTGGCACAGGAACCAGCCGTAGTTGTTGTTGATGTCGGGATTGCCTGGCGAAAGCTCCAGCGCCCGCTTGAAACTGTTCTCCGCGCGTGGCCGATCATCGAGATCCATGTAGACCAGACCGAGCATCCCGTAGGCCGCCGGGTATTCGGGATCGATCGTCAGTGCCTGCCGGAGTTCGTCCAGGGCGGTCGCGTAATTGCGGCTCTGATAGTGGTTGGCGGCCAGTTCCAGCCGGATACGTGCGCGCCTTCGCTCTTCGGTGTCGATCTCGGCGCGCGGAATGATCGTTCTGTCGTCCGCACGGGTGACGCCCCCGGCCGTGGTCGTGGTCGACGAACTGACGCAGCCCGGCAGGACGACCACCAGCAGCAGCGGCAGCACGGCGGCCAGGGCGAGACGCTGCCACCTGGCGTGGATGCCAAACGAACTCGGACCGGTCATGAGCGAAGCTCCTTGAGGTTCACGACCGAGCGATGCCCGGCCGATACACGCTGAGCAAGCCGGGTTCGGTCGACGACCTCGCCCGCGAGTTGACCGCAGGCTGCGTCGATCTCTTCACCGCGCGTCTTCCGGATGGTCGTGACGATTTCTGCTGCCGTCAGTCGTTGTGCAAATCGGATGATCTGGTCACGAGGCGAGGATGAGAGACCTGACCCCGGGAAAGGATTGAACGGAATGAGATTGAACTTGCAGGGAACGTCCCGCACCAGACGCACGAGCGCATCGGCGTCGGCCAACGAATCGTTGACGTCGCGCAGCATCACATACTCGAAGGTGATGAAGTCGCGCGGGGCCGCCGCCAGGTAGCGGCGACAGGCTGCCATCAGGTCGGCCAGCGGATACTTGCGATTCAACGGCACCAGGTCGTCGCGCAAACGATCGTTCGGGGCGTGCAGCGACACCGCCAGCGCAACCGGACAATCGTGCATCAGCCGGTCCATCATCGGGATCACGCCCGAGGTCGATACCGTCACACGACGACGCGACAGCCCGTAGGCGTGATCGTCGAGCAGCGTTCGCAACGCAGTGAGTGTCGGTCCGTAGTTCTGCAACGGCTCGCCCATTCCCATGAAGACGACATTGCTGATGGTTCGTGCGCCGGGCGCTTCGCCCGCGACAGCCTTCTGATCGAAGCCATCGAGCGCGCGCATCGCATGCCACACCTGGCCGATCACTTCGTCGGACCTGAGGTTGCGCGAGAAGCCCTGCTTGCCCGTCGAACAGAAACGGCAGTTGACCGCACACCCCGCCTGCGTCGATATGCAAAGTGTGCCGCGCGTCGTCTCGGGAATGAAGACCATCTCGACGGCATCGCCCGAGCCGACATCCAGCAGCCATTTCCGCGTGCCGTCACGCGCGGTTCGATCGGAAAGCACTGGCGGCGCAGTCACATGCGCCAGGGCGGACAGTCGTTCGCGCAGTGGCCGCGCGATATCGGTCATTGCGGCGAAATCTGCGATACCGCGCTGATGGATCCACCTCGACAACTGACGGGCGCGAAACGGCTTCTCGCCGAGTTCGATCAACCACGCCTGAAGCTGCGACTGGTCGCAGCTCAACAGGTTCAATCGATCACCGCCCGTCATCGCCGCCGCCGATATCAGCGCTGGTAGACGCTGAGAGATGGGAAGAAGAACGCGATTTCCTGCGCGGCCGTTTCCGGCGCATCCGAGCCGTGGACCGCGTTGGCATCGATGCTGTCGGCAAAGTCGGCGCGAATCGTTCCCTTGGCGGCTTCCTTCGGGTTGGTGGCCCCCATCAGGTCACGATTCTTCCGGATGGCGTCCGCGCCTTCGAGCACCTGCACCATCACCGGACCGGAGATCATGAACTTCACGAGATCGTTGAAGAACGGCCGGCCACGATGCACGCCGTAGAACGCCTCGGCTTCGGCTTGCGAGAGCTGGATCATTCGCGCGGCCGCGATCCGCAGGCCGCCCTGTTCGAAGCGGCTGTAGATCTGGCCGATGACGTTCTTGGCGACGGCGTCGGGTTTGATGATGGACAAGGTTCTTTCGGTCATGCGTGGCTCTTGTGCGTTGAGTACTGGTGGGAGTGACCTGAAGATTCTTCCAAAGAATCAATAGGTTTAGCAACTGTTTCTTAACAGGGTAGTTTAACAGAAGAGACCCGGCATCGCGTGTGTTTACACCACGCGCGACCTAGTCTCGCTCGAACCTCGCGATCGACTCGACATGCGAGGTGTGGGGGAACATGTCGACGACGCCCGCTTCGGTCAGCGAATAGCCGGCCTGATGAACCAGTATCGCGGCATCGCGCGCCAGTGTCGCCGGATTGCAGGAGACATAGACGATGCGGGCGGGGCGATTTTCCGGTCTGGCCGCCAGCGTGGCGCAGATCGCGGCCGCGCCCTCGCGCGGTGGATCGATCAGCATCCGGTCGATGCGGCCCAGCACGGACCAGTCGAGCGCATCGTCCTTGAAGAG
>JBGSTN010000753.1:0-2236 GCA_041736455.1 Burkholderiaceae bacterium
CGCATCAGCGTGCATTGCTGCGGACCGTGCGTAAACGGGCCCGCGACGGCGTGGCGGCGGCCGTCGTGCTGCACGACCTGACGCTCGCACTTGCCGCCGACCGCGTCTGGGTGATGGATCGCGGTCGTCTCGTTGCCGATGGCCGGCCGGATGATCCGGTGCTGCATGCGGCGATGGTCGCCGTTTTCGAGCGTGCGATCGTGATCGAAAGAATCGAACGCCAGGGCGAGGCGATATTCATGGCTTTGCCTGTCTTCTGAATCGACATCGAGAATCATGACTGACATCGACACTCATCCCGCCCGCCTGCCTCCTGCGGCCGACACCCTGACACCGCGTGCTGCCGTGAGCTGGAGTGGTGGCAAGGATAGTTACCTCGCGTGGCTGCGTGCGATCGAACAGGGTCTGCCGGTCACGACGTTCGTCACCATGTGCGACCACGACGGCGCGAGTCTGTCGCACGACCTGCCGCGCGAGTTCCTGGCACGCCAGGTGGCTTCGTGCGGGATGGACTGGCTCGCCATCGATGTGGGGCGCGGTCGCTACGAAAGCGCCTTCGACGATGTCCTCGCTGCCCTGCGCGCATCGGGCCATACGCACATGATCTTCGGCGACATCGATCTGGCCGCCCATCGTGAATGGATCGAGCCGCACTGCGAAGCGTGCGGCCTTCACGCGGTCTTTCCGCTCTGGCATCAGTCCCGCCAGAGCGTGGCGCAGGAAGTGATCCGTCGCGGAATACGGGCGCGTCTGGTCGCGGTCGATCTCGACTACCTCACGTCCGATTTCTGCGGTGCGAGCTATGACGAGGAATTGCTCGCCCGCTTGCCGGCCGATATCTGTCCGTGCGGCGAAAACGGCGAGTTCCATACGGCCGTCACCTATGCGCCCGGCATGAAGGTGCCGGTCACGCTGGACGCCGTCGGTGTCACCGTGACCGCCTCCGCGCCACCACTGCAACCCACCCGAATCGCCAGACTGCAGATTCTGTATTCATGAATCGTGTCGTCGAACGCGAACTGATCCTCGGTGGACAGAAGAGCGGCAAATCGCGCCTGGCCGAAACACGCGCGATGCAATGGCTTGGAGAGCCGGACACCAACGCCGTGCTGCTCGCCACGGCATTGCCGGGCGATCCCGACATGATCGAACGTATCGCGAGGCATCGCCGCGATCGGCTCGCCAATGCGCCAGGCCTGCAGGTGGTCGAGTGTGCGCACGATCTTCCGGCTCGGGTCGCTGCGCTCAGTGCACCGCGCACATTGCTCATCATCGACTGCATCACACTCTGGCTCACGCAGCAGATGATGCCGGTGGCGGGCGCAGCAGATGATGCCGGCGGCAGCGCCGGCAGCAGCGCGTCGGGCAGCGCGGCATGCAACGCTTCAGGCAACACCCCAGGCAACGATCGCGATGGCTTGCTGGCCGCCATTGCCGAAGCGAAAGGACCGGTGATCGCGATCTCGAACGAGATTTCCCTCGGCGTCGTTCCGCTCGGCCGCGAATGCCGCGAATTCATCGACGCACTGGGCATGCTGCATCAGCGCCTCGCCCTCGCCTGCACGCGAGTCACGCTCATGGTTGCCGGTTGCGAAGTGACCGTCAAGGGGTCGACGCATTGACTGCGATGGCACGACACGTCGATCGACCGGCTGACGAATACCGGCGATGATCTTACGGGACCGGTTCAAGCACGAGTTGCGGCTCATCTGTGTCGCCGTGCAATTCCTGTCCCGGGTTCCGGTACCCGCCCGCATCACGACCCCTTTCGATCCCCGCTGGCTCAACGACTGCGTTCGGTGGTTCCCGCTGGTCGGCACACTGATCGGCGCAGTCGGTGCCATCGTGTTGATCGTGGCGACGATGTGGTGGAGTGCGCCGCTCGCGGCACTGATCGCGTTGATCGCAGTCGTCTTGCTGACGGGAGCATTCCACGAGGACGGGCTGGCCGACACGCTCGATGGCCTGGGTGGCACGGTCTCGCGCTCTCGCGCACTCGAGATCATGAAGGACTCGCGAATCGGCACCTATGGCACAGCTGCCCTGTGGTTCAGCCTGACCATCCGTGCCGCATCGCTCGCGGCGCTGACCGCGCAGAGTCTGCCCGTCGCCGTCATCGCATTCATTCTCGCTCATCTGGGCGGTCGCATGGCCGCCGTCGCGGTGATGGCAGCCCTTCCCTACGCCGGCGATGCCGATCATGCCAAGGCCAAGCCGCTGGCGACGTCGGTCACGC
>JBGSTN010000782.1:0-2835 GCA_041736455.1 Burkholderiaceae bacterium
TGGCGGCGATCGAGGCCGTGCATGCCGGCCGCGCATACAACGCGTTCGTGTGTTCACGCCCGCCCGGCCACCACGCGCGAAATACGGGCGAAGAGGAAGGCTTCTGCTTCTACAACCACGTGGCGATCGGTGCCCGCCACGCGCAGCGCAGGCTCGGCCGGTCCCGCATCCTGATCGTCGACTGGGACTATCACCATGGCGATGGCACGGAGAGTTTCTTCTACACGGATCCGTCGGTGCTGGTTTTCTCGACGCACGATCTCGCCGCATACCCGGGCACCGGTCATGCGGAACGTACCGGCGCCGGTGCTGGGGACGGATTCAACATCAACATCCCGCTGGGCTGCGGCACCACCGACGACCAGATCGTGGCGGCATTCGAACAGAAGCTGCTGCCGGCTGCCGAACGCTTCAGGCCGGACTTCGTGCTGATCTCGGCCGGCTTCGACAGCCGTCGGGACGACACGCTCGGCTGCTTCGACGTGACCGACGACGGCTACCGACGCCTCACGCGCATCGTCTGCGACATCGCCGAGCGACACTGCGACGGCCGGCTGGTTTCAGTCCTGGAAGGTGGCTACAACATCGTGGGAATCTCGAGCGCCGTCGCCGCCCATGTCGACGAACTGATCGCTCGGGGTCAGGTCTCCCATTTTGCATCGACTGGTTAGCACGGCCGCCCTATCCCGGTCCTCGGGCACGCCGCCGCCGACCTCGCTCGAAGTCAGGCATCCCATTTCGCTTTGACTGGTCCGCGCCGTCGCGAGCAGTGCCGATCTGCGTTCTTCAAGGCGGCCACTACCGCCCTGGCACACCCACCCGCGCTACGGCGAGTTCCGGCCGAGTCCGTATTTCTCGACGCGATAGCGCAGCGTATCGCGCGAGATGCCGAGCAGCGCCGCGGCCCGCGTGACGTTGCCGTTGGCGCGATCGAGCGCCTGGCGCAGCAGCTTCACCTCGACCTCGGCGAGCGTCGACGCTTCCTCGATCCTGGCGCCCTGCGCGACGCTCTGCACACTGATCCGCAAGTGTTCGGCACGGATCTCCGCATCCGGACAGAGCAGCGTCGCCCGCTCGATCACGTTGCGCAGTTCGCGAACGTTGCCCGGCCAATGATGTTCGATCAACACGGCACGGGCATCGCTCGCGAAGGAACGCGCCGGGCTGTCGTACTTGCGCGCGAACTCCTGCAGCAGTTCGTTGGCCAGCAGCAGCGCGTCGCTGTCGCGATGACGCAGCGGAGCGATCTCGACCCACAACACCTGAAGCCGGAACATCAGATCGCCGCGAAAGCTCCCGGCGGCAACCAGCTCGGACAATGATCGATTGGTGGCGGCCAGTACCCAGACATCGACCGGCAGGTCCTGCACGGATCCCACCCGCCGCACGGTGCGCGACTCCAGCACGCGCAGCAGCTTGGCCTGCGCCGCCAACGGCATGTCGCCCACCTCGTCCAGGAACAGGATGCCGCCTTGAGCGAATTCGAACAGTCCGGTCTTGTCGGTGCGCGCGTCGGTGAACGCGCCGCGGACATGGCCGAACAATTCGGATTCGACCAGTTCGCCCGGCAGCGATGCGCAGTTGACCGACACCATCGGGCCGCCGGCGCGACCGCCATCCTGGTGGATGGCCCTTGCGACGAGGTCCTTGCCGGTACCGGATTCACCGGTGATCAACACCGGTGGCATCTGGTCCTTGAGGTGACGCGTGGCATCGACGATGCGCTTCACGTTCGCACGCATTTCGCTGGCGGCCGCCGACCGACCCTTGATCGCAGCGACGCCCTTGCCTTGCGCAGGCACTTGCGTCACGCCGCTGGCCGATTCCCCGACGATGTGATCGAGGTTGGCCAGCGGAACCGGCTTGACGAGAAAGTCGCTTGCTCCCGCCTTCATCGCCGCGATCGCCACGCTCAGGTCACCGTGCCCCGTCATCATGATGACCTCGACACGCGGTCGCGCGGCCTTCATCCTCGCCACCAGTGCCACGCCATCGTCGCGGCCGAGTCGATAGTCGATCAGACAAAGGTCGGGACGCCTGGCTTCGAACAGCTGCCAGCCCTGGGTGGCATCGGTGGCGAAATGCACGTCGTGGCCTCGCTTGCCCAGGTAGCGCGCAATGGTGCGGGCAAGCAGTTCTTCGTCGTCGACGACGAGAATGGTTGTCATGAGGCGATCCTCATGCACGGAATCTGCACGGTCACGCGCGCGCCGGACTCCGGTGCATTGGCGAGATCGACCGTGCCGCCAAGTCGTTCGATGATGCGTCGCGCGAGCGCGAGACCGACACCGATGCCGGAACTCTTGGTCGTCGCAAACGGCTGGAACAGACGCTCGATCATCTCGGGCCTGAGACCGGGACCGGTATCGAGAAAGACCACGCTGACCTTGCCATCGGGCGTGATGCTGCGCTCCACGCGGATGCGTCCTTCGTTCTGGATCGCCTCGATGCCGTTGGAGATGACGGAGTTGAACACCTGACTCAGCTCCGCTGCCTGCGCGACGACGATCGGGCTGTCACCGTCCAGGGCGAGCACCGGTTCGATCTTTCGCGAGGCCATCTGCAACCGGAAGCCTTCGAAGCACTCGGTGATCACCGCATCGATCTGTATCGGTTGCGCGATGCTGTCGCCCGAACCGCGAGTCTGAACCAGGAACGACCGGATCCAGCGCTCGAGTCGATCGCTCTGATCGACGATATCGCGAATCGGCACCTTGGTCTCGTCGGGAATGTCTTCGTCGAGCACGAGCTCGGCACACGACCGGATCGAGGCGAGCGGGTTGCGCAATCCGTGCGCCACCGCGGAAGCCATCTCACCGACGACCGCCAGCCTTT
>JBGSTN010000789.1:0-4433 GCA_041736455.1 Burkholderiaceae bacterium
CAAGGCTGGCAGCCGGCGCACTTGACCGCGCGCTGCGGGGGGTGTGCGGCTCAGAAAGTTGCGGCAAGTCTGCATGGCCCTGTGCAGCGAAAGTGTCGCCGGCCGCGGCAAGTGCCGGTAGCGAGGCGGCGCACAGCAGCAGCAACAGCGGCGTGCAAGATAATGGATAAATACGTGAATGCACCTTGAGACGATCCTTATGCGTTACAACGGATTGGGCATGCCCCGGATTGTCGGGCAGTCGGACGGCCACTCTAGAGGTGTGCATGACGTCCATTGATGGGCGCCCTTGAGGGCTATGGTGTTCAATGCTGAACTTAACCAGCTGTCAGTCAGCTGACTGGAACACTACATTGTTGTCAGTTTCTGGATGGGCCGCGCAAATCGCTGCACACTCTGCCCATCATGTTGAGAGAGTGGGTCGATGAAACTTTTGGTAGCGGAAGACGAGCCGAAGATGGGCACCTACTTGCAGCAGGGTCTGGGTGAGGCGGGGTTCAGCGTCGATCGGGTCACCACCGGCAGCGACGCCGTGGAACAGGCGCTCGGTGAGCCTTATGATCTGCTGATTCTGGACGTGATGATGCCCGGCCTCGATGGCTGGGAAGTGTTGCGGCGGGTTCGCGCGGCGGGCAAGCAAATGCCCGTGCTGTTTTTGACGGCACGCGACGGGGTGGAAGACCGGGTCAAGGGACTGGAGCTGGGCGCGGACGATTATTTAATCAAGCCGTTTGCGTTTTCCGAGCTGCTGGCGCGGGTCAGAACGCTGTTGCGCCGCGGCAATCATGCCCCCGAGCAGACTCACCTGCAGCTGGCTGATTTGCAGGTCGATCTGCTTAAACGGCGGGCCAGTCGGGCCGGTAAACGCATCGACCTGACCGCCAAGGAGTTTGCCCTGCTCGAATTGCTGCTGCGCCGGCGCGGCGAAGTGTTGCCCAAGTCACTGATCGCCTCACAGGTCTGGGACATGAATTTCGACAGCGACACCAATGTGATCGAAGTCGCGATGCGCCGCCTGCGGTTGAAGATCGATGAAGGTCACGATCTCAAGCTGATCAAGACGGTACGGGGTATGGGCTATGTGCTGGAAGGACCGGAGATCGCCTAGGTGTTTCGACTCTTCTCGCTGACCAGTCGTCTGGCGCTCTTCTTCACGACGGTGGCGGCGATCATCGTGCTGGGCCTGGGGATCCTGTTCACTGCAGCGTCGGAACGCCACTTCGTCGATCTGGATCGAGGCCTCGTGCAAGACAAGCGACAGCTGATCGAGAGCATCGTCGGACGCGCAGTTTCCACCGACGAAGCCATACGGCGATTGCACGAAGCACTGAGCCACCACCATGGACTTCTCGTCGCGATTGCCGACCTGCGAGGTGACATGCTCTATCGAACCGATGGATTCCAGCCGCCGCCCTTTCCAGCCGCATCGCCGAGCGACCAGCATCCGGGCAGTCTCGGGATCTGGGTGGACCATGAGCGAAGTTATCGTGCCCTGACCTTCCGGACCGATCCCGTCGGGGAAGCCGCAACGCCGCTGCAGGTCCTGATTGCGATCGACACGCTTCACCATCGTCAGTTCATGGCCGAACTGCGCCGGTCGCTTCTGCTGTACGCCGTGGCCGCGGTCGTCGTCAGCGGACTGCTGGGCTGGCTGGCCGCCTACAAGGGACTGTCGCCGCTTCGCGCGATGAAGCAACGCGCAATCACCGTCAGCGCACAGCGATTCGACGCGCGAATGCCCGCCGATTCGGTACCGGTGGAAATGGCCGAGCTGGCGCGGGAACTGAACCGGATGCTGGATCGACTGCAAAGCGATTTCGAGCGGCTGTCCGAATTCGCCGCGGATCTTGCGCACGAATTGCGCACTCCCATCAGCAACCTGATGACGCAGACCCAGGTGGCGCTCTCCGCGACGCGCGACGCCGCAACGTACCAGGACATCCTCGCCTCGAATGCCGAAGAGCTGCAACGGATGGCACGGATGGTCTCCGACATGCTGTTCCTTGCCAAGACGGAACGAGGCGTCGACCTGCCTTCCAGGGAGCGCTTTTCCTGTGACCAGGAAGCGCGCGCACTGCTCGAGTTCTACGAGGCCGTCGCCGACGACAAGGACATCGCCTTGCGACAACGCGGCCATGGCGACATCGTGGGTGATCGGCTGATGTTCCGCCGCGCGATCAGCAATCTGTTGTCCAATGCGCTGCGCCACACACCCCGGCACGGCGAAGTCGTGCTCGATATCGGCGAAACCGCGAACGGCACCCGCATCACGGTCGAGAACCACGGTGAAGTCATCGATCCGAGAACCCTCGATCGTTTGTTCGATCGCTTTTATCGTTCGGACCCATCACGGGTCCACGCCGACCCGGACGGAGCGAGTGGGTCCGACGGTGCAGGACTGGGTCTTTCGATCACGCGCGCGATCGTCGTGGCGCATGGGGGGACCATCACCGTCGAGTCGGCGGACGGTCGGACACGATTCAATCTGGACTTCCCGCGCCACGTCTGATGCCATTGGCGAGCATGCCATCACCTGGAGGGTCCCATGTCATCGAAGGAACCTGAAGACCTCAGCGACGTCGTGCGATCGATGCAGGGTAGCGACCCTGGTCAATTGCATCCTTTCGCCACGATGCAACTGCCGATCGACGCGATGGCCCTCGCCCCCGACGGATCTCAGGTCCGGGGTCTGCTCGGTCTGGCCGACGGAAGCATGGCGCACTTCGAACTAGCAGCCGGCCATGTCGCTCGAGCCGTCTGCCACCGAACGGTCGAAGAGATCTGGTACATCGTCGCCGGCCGCGGCGAGATGTGGCGCTTGCAGCAAGACCGCGAGGAAGTCGTCTCCCTGACGCCCGGCGTCTGCCTGACCATTCCCCTCGGCACCCGTTTCCAGTTTCGCGCCGATACCTCCGGACCCCTGTCGGCGCTGGCGATCACGATGCCGCCGTGGCCGGGCGCCGAGGAAGCCGTCGTCGTCAGCGGTCCCTGGTCACCCACGGTTCCGCTGCCGGATGTCGAATCCGGGAGTCGTGGATCGACCGATCGGTGAGTGCCGCGTCCACTCACTCGAAACCGCAAGCAGACACAGGAGATCCCATTGACTTCGAATACTGTCCGTCTGATTCGCGTCTTCGCGACACGGCCAGAGAAGCTGTACCGTGCATTCGCTGAACCCGACTGAAGACAGCGTCTGGAATCAGTACGCACCCGGATCGATCCGGCGCATCAGATAACACAGACAATCAGCCCGGATCGCGCGCGAGTCCCGGGTGAGCATGGCAGGAATCACCGCCTGCGAAAAGCGGATCTCGCCGTGCTCGTAGCTGAAGACGTGCTTGAACTGATCGGCATCGGTCTCATGCGTCGCGGCACTGACCACCTCCAGCCAGGTCGATGTGGGATCGCTGGTGCGGGCGAGCACGGTGCCCGCTGGCAGTTCGCTGAAATTCAGGTGGTCGATGTCGGACCTGAATCGGATATCGGCACCCTCGTCGTCGAACGAAAAACTCGTGTAGGGGGGAACCTTGACGATTGCCGTGGTCTGCAACAACTCGAAATCGCGTGGAATCAGGCTGCGGGTCGGAATCTCGGCCAGATGCAACGCGGCTTCGATCAGTTGGGCGGCATGCTGGACTCCGGATTGCGCGCCGACCACGCCGCATTCGACGGAAATCGCCGGGCACAGTGATGCCATCGCAGCCGACTGCACGCCCAGCGGTCGATCGAAAAGCACCGCGACCCGGCTGAACAGGCTCGCGAGGTAAAGCGAACCCGCATCGGGGCGAGTCACACACGAATAGTGCGGATTGATGCCCGTATTGTTGTGGATGTCGATGCTGGCGAACGGCTTGCGCTCGCGCGCGCACGCCATCACTTCGTTCATCAGCGCGGCTTCCGGTGTGTCGGGATTCTCGGTACCGGGCCAGCAACGATTGAAATCGGCCTGCCCCGGCAGGCTGCGCATGACGCGTGCGGCGGCATCGACATTGCCGATGAACACCATCAGGCTGCGCGGCAGTTCGCGCGACTGGTAGTTGCGCAGGACCTCCAGCAGCGCTGCGAAACCGGTGTCCTCGTTGCCATGGAGCAGCACGCTGACGAACAACGGTTCGGGACGCCGCCCCGCCAATTCGATCAATGTCGGCGCACCGAGCAGATCGAGCAGATCGGTGGCACGGGCATCGAGGAAACCGGGTGGAAGCTGCGAAAGACGATTCAGGTGATACGACGTGTGCGCCAAACTCATAAACCCCATTCATGCACCGGCGCACCACTACGCTGCCTTTCGCAGTACGCAGCCATCAGCCGGAAACGATCATCATCATAAGCTCGCAGCGCTTCGCGCTGCCAGACACTGCCGGTACGTCCGCTCGCCGCGCGACAGGCCATGACGTCGAGCAACGCGTCGATGTCGTCGTCGTCGAGCGCCA